>CAVAJX010000077.1:0-14954 GCA_963589235.1 bacterium
AATCCCAATGCTGCTGCTCCTATTATCAATCCTGTTACCATAATTTTTCTCCTTTCCTATGAACTTTGCTGTTGTCGCTGGGCTTCCTCTGCTTCTTTCTGCTGTTGCCAAATGTAATAAGCGTTTTCGTATGCATTATTTGCACTTTCTATTGTTGCATTTTTTATCGTTGTTACAAGATCTTCTAAATCTTCAAATTTTTGACCCATGGTGGCACCATCAATATCTATACTATCAGCTTTGCAGGTTGTTCTTGCTGCTTCCAATTGATCAATTACATCATCGTACCTGTCTGCTGATGCTTGTATTGATTTACAAGCATTTTTTATTGTCACAATATCAATTGCCATTTCCTTCATTCCTTTCTTTTAATGTAATATATAGCAAATAGAGAAAGGTTTTTCTCTATTTACATTTCTCTATTTACTATACATTGCATTACGCAATGTATCTTTTTTATTTTTCTTGACTGTATGCTAAAGCCTGTTCTACAGCTAAACGTAAGTTAGATGCACTTGCTTTCATTGCTTCAATAGCAGCTGGTACATCTCCTGT
This sequence comes from bacterium, assembly GCA_963589235.1. GTDB lineage: Bacteria > Bacillota_I > Bacilli_A > RF39 > UBA660 > CAG-877. Next base: position 556 of record CAVAJX010000077.1, read on the forward strand.
ATAATAACTTTCCCATTTGTTTCTTACTTCATCAGACCAAGTAGTTTCTACACCTGAAGGAATGTTTCTTTTAATGGCAGAGTCTAATGTTTGTAATGAATCACTAATAGCATTGATGATGCTATCGATTTGTACAGCGTCTTCTGTTGCTGCTCCTGGATTAATAGTTATATTCATAATTTTCACACCTTTCTTTAAATATTCTTACTTCATTGTTGATGATAAATCGCTTATTAAGCTTGTAAATGCTTGTTTTTGTGCACCCATATACTCTAAAGCCTCATCAATTGTTTGTTGTAATGATTTAAAAGTTTCATCTTTTGCTTGGAATTTAGCTAATAAATCATTAGCAGGATCTCCTTGAATATCTCCTGATGTAATTTCACTGATTAAGTTTTGTAATCTTGCATAATTGTTTTTGTATTCTGTTCCTGCAGTTTCTAGTGCATTTCTTAAATCATTTAATGCTGATTCTTCTACATGAATTGCCATAGGCCACCTCCTAATATTTTTTGTAAGAATATCTAACTTTGATTTATATGTCAACCGAAGCCATATCCTTATGATTAAATTATAATATTGTTTCAGCGATAAGGCAAATGTTTTTTTGAATTTTACGCATTTGTGTAAAGTGATAATTAAACTTCTTGTTTTTTTGACACTTTTAGACATTTTAAAAAGCATTCATTTTTGAATGCTTTTCTTTAAATTTCACCTAAATCATCTAGAGTTACTTCAAAATTCTCATCATCTTCTGTTGTCATTTCTTCATCACCTTGCCAGTTTTCAGCAGAAATGTCATCTGTATTTTGTTCTTCTTCATCTTCTTTAAATTCTTCATATAACTCTTCATCAGTTGAATCCTCATCATTATCATTATTTTTCTTATTATCTAAGTAGACTTTTGCACCTACTCCAACGGCTGTAGCGGCACCAACACCGGCTAATACTGGTCCAATATTTATACCTGATTTTTTGGTTTTTTCTACTGCTGGTGTTGTATTTATAGTTATTGGTTCTGTTTCTATTGGACTTGGTTCCTCTGGATCTAATATTATTGGTTCTTCTGAATTTGGTATTTCTGGAATTTCAATTTCGTTTGATGGAATTTGTCCAGAGCTTTTAGGATAAGATTTATTTGGAAGTGTAGGATTTTCTCTAGTTGGATTTATTGGAATAACAACTTCACTATTATCGGCTTTGTCCTCTTTGTCATCTTTTGGATTTATGATTATTGTTGGTTCTTCTTTTTTAGGTTCTTTATCTTTATCTTTATCTTTATCTTTATCTTCATCTGCGAGTGTTACTTTTGAGTCGTCTTCTTTTTGATCATTTTCCTTTTGGTTATTTTTATTATCAGTTGTGCTTGGCTTTTCTTGTTCTTCTTCATCTTTTGATATTACTGGTGTTATTGGTATTGCTATTACTGGTGATGGTGTTATTGGATTAGTTTCTTGATTTGAAGTAACAAATTTACTACTTAATTCAGTTAATGCATCCCAACGTGCTTTTTGAGTGGCAATTCTGGCATCTTTTAATGACATTAAATTAGCGTTTACGTTATTAGCTGATGATATCATTCTTGTTAGATTGTCATTTAAAAGACTTTGATTTAGTTTGCTAGTGTAGTTATCAAATACTAGTACATTGGAAAAATTTATTTCTGAAGCTACACTTTTTAGATTATTAAGCATACCTAAAATACTTACAAAGTTGATATCACTTAATGAATATTGACTAGATACTCTGTTATATTCTTCTTTAGTAGAGTCCGATATTTTTAATGATGTACTTGTACCAGTTTTATATGTATCAAGTAATGTATCACCAAATGCTATACCTTGTGCACGTACAAGCAATTCATTTAACATTTGATCAAGAGCTGTACAATATTCAAACAGACTATTTCTTCTTATTAATCTTGTGCTTTCAAATATACTATTAACGTAATCTGTCATTTCGTTTTTTGCTTGAGTCAATTCACCAATACCTTCATTAACTCTTTGTGAGTTGAAATGAAATGATGATAAACCTGTATTTTCCATATATTTCCTTCTTTCTATTAAAATTATCCTGGAATATGAGTTCTATTATCAGTATTTAGAATACCAGTTTCTCTATTCTTTAATTGTTCTGATAAGTATTGTTGATAAGCTGCGTAAGACTCTTGTTTTAATTGTTCATATCTTTTGGCTTCTCTTTTTATTTGTTCGATCATCTCTTCATAATCGGCTCGTAAAACATCTAGTTCTTTACTTAAAGCTTCTATTACTCCGTCAAAGGCTTGACCATTAACTGATAAGTTTGCTGGTCTACAGTCATCTGCTACTCCAGCTAATTTTTGCTTTATACTCTTTGTATAATCGGCAACAGCAGTTTCTAATTGACCTACATATCGCATTAAGTTTGCTGCTTCTACGGATTCTAATTGTGACTTGTTGGTAATACTAATTGTTTTATTATGAAAGCTTCGTGTATAATTTGTCATAATAATTAATCTCCTTTACTTTTCGTTAGTCTTTTAGGACTTCTTCATAGACTTTTTTTAATTGTTCTCCTACTTTTTTAATATCTCTTTCTTCAGCTACTTTGTAGGCATTTTCTCCTACTTTTGGAAGTTTACCAGTTATTACACCTTTAATTTTTTCTTCAAAGTCATCTACAGTTTTGGCTTTGTAAACATTTTTACCATCTTCTAACATTTCTTCAAATATTGGTATATCTCTAATGATGGCGGTTGTTTTACAAGCACAAGCTTCTATTATAGGAATTCCTTCTGTTTCTTCATATGTTGGGAATAGATATACATCACATCCGTTCATAGCGTCTTTTATTACTTGTTGCTTTACGTATCCGGCAAATACTAAATTATCTAGTTTTGTATTAACTGCTTTTCGTACATCTTCTGTTGCGGCCGCTAAAGGACTGTAACCGAACCAGATAAATTTATATTCTGGCATTCTTTTTGCTAGTTCTACAAAATCTACTATTCCTTTTCTAGTAATATATAGACCTATTCCAATTATTACTTTATCTTCTTTTTTGTAATTATATTCTTTTCTAAATCTTTCTCCGGCAGCTTCATCTTTTTTAAATAGATCTAATTCTATTCCATTAGATATAGCATATATTTTTTTCTTGATACCATATCCTTCTAATAACCTTTTTGAATATGGTGTTGGTGTTACTATAACATCTCCTAGACTGTAGCATTTTATTAACCAGCGTTTGAATAATGGTGCTAGTTGTTTACAAAAGATAAATCCAGAACGAAAGTCTTCTTCTGTACTATGAGCATGATAAACTACTTTTTTACCTTTACGATGAGCCTTTTTGGCTAAATGATAAGATCTTGGTCCATAGAAATTAATATGAATAATATCATAGTCATCTTTTAAATTAGTTGTGTATTCTACATTTGCTGATTCTAAAGCTTTCATCTGATGTTTAATTGCTTTCCCCAGTCCAGAATTTGAAGTCATTTTTTCGCCTTCTGTATATAATAATGCTTTCATTTATACTCCTCCATTATTGTATTTTATGGCCACAATGTCCACAAAAAACACCTGTTGCTTGTGCACCGCAATATGCACAATATTTATTTTGTCTATAAAGTGAACGATTATTTGTCGCTACAAGTTTTAGTTTCTTGATGGCATTTATGTACATCCAAATTACAAATACTAAGAAAACTAAAAGAAATATAGGCATTCCTGTAAATATACAAAAATCATATGTACCATGTAAAATAGTTGGTATTAATAAACTCTTTAAAAGATATTTTTTTGACTCTTCTTTTTGATTCTGTATTTCAGATATTTTAGCTAGACTTAGGTAATATCCCATGAATAATCCATCACAAGCATGTCCTGGTACTGCTAGAATGGCTCTTAAGACACCTGTTGTGATACTTGCTTCTATTGTTTCATTTCCTAAAACGTATAAAATATTTTCAAATGCAGCAAAACCTAAAGCAACAAATACTGAATATATTATAATGTCATATATTTCATCAAATTCTTTATTTTTATAGCCAATGTTATAGACCATTAGTAATTTTGATCCTTCTTCTACTAATGCTACTCCAATAAAGGCATATATTAGCATTTCTATTAGGTTTGTTTTTGCACTACTTGATGAAAGTATAGGAAATACACTACTTAATATATTCGATACAAAGAGTACTACAAAGCAAGACAAAATTCCAGATATAAATAGTTTTACAAGTATTGAAGTTGGCTCTTTAGTTCGATCTTTTCTATTAACATATGTACCAATGACTAATACTGGTAATATGGCTAAAGCTAATAAAACATATCCCATCATATGTTATTTTCCCTCCTTATCATATATTTTGATTATAACATATTTTTTTATATTTATATGTTTTTTTTAAATATTGTAGATATTTAGTTTTTTAGCTAGATGATGGGCAAAAAAATTTTTACAATAAATAAGGGGCAAATAAGGGGCAAAACAATTTTAGCAATAAAAAAACGTTGATTTCTCAACGTTAATTTCATAATGGTGGAGCATAGCGGGATCGAACCGCTGACCTCCACGGTGCAAACGTGGCGCTCTCCCAGCTGAGCTAATGCCCCATAACTGTTAATCACAGTCAGCAATAAGATTATAGCATAGCATTTTTTAATATGTCAACTTTTTTTATAAAATTTCTCTAAAATTTCTCTTTCTAAGTAATAATTATGATTTTTCTTAAGAATATGTCGTTTGTTTCTATGAAAATTTTTAACATCTTTAATCATAATACTTTTGTTGAATCTATATTTATGTAGATATCTTTCTAAAAGAAATTTATTATAAACTAAATTTATTTTTTTATATTCACTTGTTACTTTATATATAAGAAATATTATGATTATTACTATATTGATGTTAATATTATCTTTATTAATAAATAAAAGAAACAGTATGGTGATATAACTAATAAAAATTTCTAAATATAAACTGTTTCTAAAGGATAGTTTTAATGAAAAAAAAAGATTAATTAATTTACCCCCATCAAAGGGATATATGGGTAATAAATTAAATACTAATATACTATAGTGATATAGTGTTATTGCTTCATAATAGTCAGGCATTATAAAAATAAGAATGAAATAAGCAATGAATTGGAATATTGGACCAGATATTAAAATTATGAATTCTTTAAATAATGAAATGTTCAATGACATTTTAAACTTTGATATACCACCTAATGGATATATAATTATCTTTTCTACTTCTACTCCAAGAATTTTAGCAGATATAAAATGACCTAGTTCATGAACTATTATTAGAAAACTTATAATAATAAAAATGGAAAAGGACGCTGTTATAATTGCTAGTAAGGCGAAGATATATACAAAGGGATTTATTTCAATATATTTATATATAGTCTTTATAGTTCAAATACTTCCCATCTTTTGAAAATACCATATATAGTTTTTTACCCTTTACTTCTCCTAACAATTTTCCCTTTTCTATATAATCATATAGTTTTAACTCTACTGGCTCTACATTGGAATAAAATACTTCTACTCCATTTATTTGCTCTACAATTATTGTTTGTCCATATTCTTCTTTTTGTCCTAAAAATACTATAACGCCAGACTCAATAGCTGGAACCATGTAATTATCACTTACGTTTAGGACACAACCATCTTTGTAAGTGTTATCTGATTTATAAGTTAACTTTTCACTAAAAACTGGTTGCTCTTCTTGAATTACTTTATTTATAGGAAGAATGCTTCCAAAATATTTTTGATAGATATTTTTGGCTACTCCAAAGTTAAAACTACTTTCGTAAACATTTTTAGTTATTATTTTTTTGATACTAGAATTACTTTTTACAGATATTAATCCTATTAATACAATTATCACTGTTAACATTAATCTTGTTAAAAATCCACGTACACTTTTCTTTAATACTAGTTTTTTCTTTACTGTTTTCTTGTCCATAATTTTCTCCTTTGTTAATCTTATGAACAAAAAAAATAAATATACGTTAATTTATATTTATCTTCTTATATTTTTTAGGTAATTTGTTTAGTATTAATAGTAATATTTCACTATAAATTATATTTAGTAATAAACTATGTGAAATTTTATAGAATAGTCTATAAAAACTCATTGGTACTAGGTTAAATACTATAATTATACAGGCATTTATTATTTCATATGATGATATAATTACTAGTATTTGAATTATTATGTTTAAGTAATTTACTTCAAAGTTTTTATTTATGTACTTGGTTATAACGGCTAGTATAAGAAATATTGCTGCGTTATAGAAAAGCATATTTGTATAGAATAAGTCATAAATGATACCAGTTATTATGGCTGTTAGGTAGTAATACTTTTCTTTTTTAGTATAGAATGGATAAATTATAAATATACTTACTACAGTTAACATTGGAGTAAATAAAGAAAGTGCATTTACTGTGTAAGGTAAGAAGTTTGATAAGACTCCATCTAAAATAATGGATATAGCAATTATAATTGTAGGAATCATTATGCTTTCTCCTTTAATACCGTTACATAATGAATGTTACTAAAGTTTTGATTTGTTTTTATGTATAGTGTTTTACTTAGATTATATTTATCACTTTCTATTTTTTCTACTGTACCAATGTAGATTCCAGCTGGAAATAAGCCACCTAATCCTGATGTTACAACGGTTGAACCTTTTTCTATATTGACTGTTTTATCTACCCAGATTACTTTTAGTAAGTTGTTTTTTTGATCATAGCCAGATAGTATAGCGTGTGTTTCTTGATCATTATTTTTTATGGAAACACTAACTTTAAAATTAACATCGTCGGCTGTAATTAATTTTATTTCACTGGAATTAGTGTATACTTTATTAATTTTTCCTATTAAGCCGTTCTTTGTTACAACTGCCATGTCTTTTTTTATGCCGTCTTTTGAACCTTTATCTATACTTAGAGTGTTGAACCAGTAACTTTTATTTCTGGATAGAATTGTCGCGTTTACTGGTGTGTATTCAGTTAGAGTTTTGTTTAGTTCTAAGGCGTCTTTTAATTCTTGAATTTCTTTTTCTAATGACTCATTTACATTTTTTTGAATAAGATAACTTTCACTTTGAGTAATGTTTTTATCTTTATTTAAGGCTGTAAAAGGATACATAAAGACTTTATTTATAAAGCTTGCGGTATCTTTTAAAATTACTTCTGGCGTCTTTTGACTGGCACTTAGATAAATTGATGTAACTAAGGCTAGTATTGATATAATTACACCAGAAATTATAATGATTTTCTTTTGTTTTTGTTTGTTTTTTTTGTACATATAATCAATCCATTCTTCACTATTATATTATATTTTGCCTCATCTTACAATTATTGATTCAGAATATTACCATGTTCATAGAAACTGTAAAATGAATCGTCTCCTACTATAATGTGATCGATCAATGGAATGCCTTGAATCCTACCTATTTCCATAAGCGATTTAGTAAAATTAATGTCTGCTGTACTTGGACATAAGTCATTACTAGGATGATTATGTAAGCAAACGATACTTGATGCACTGTTTTTGTATGCCTCCTTAAATATTTCTCTTGGATGTGTAATACTTTTATTAACTGTTCCCATAAATAATAACTTCCTTTCTATTAATTCTTGTTTTTCATTAAAATATAAACAATAGAATAATTCTTGTTTTTTCCCTACAAATAAATAGCGTGTTTCTTGCCAAATTGCTTCTGGGTTATTTAGTTTTTTTCTTTGTTTTACAGCAGTTGTGTAATTAATTCTTTTACCAAGTTCTATGGCTGCTAGAAGTTCTAAGGCTTTTACTTCACCTATTCCTTTTATTTTTGTTAGTTGAGCTAACGTTAAGTTTTTGAATTCTTCTATTGGATATTCAACTAAAATATTTAAAGCTAAGTCTGTTGCATTTAAATTTCTTGTTCCTGTTTTTAAGATTATCGCTATTAACTCTTTATTAGTTATGTTACTTATTCCATTTTGTTTTACTCGTTCTCTTGGTCTTTCTCCTATTGGAATATCTTTTATTTTGTAATGTATAATTACCACCTCATTATATTATTAGGTGATTAATTACTTTTTCTTTTAATTAATTCTTCATAATTTGCTAAAACGACTTCTTCAATGGTTAATATTTCGGATTCTTTGTTAGTACTGTTTATTAGAATATCGAATTGAGTAACATTGTTATAGAACTCTTCATTTGATAAGTTTTGTTCTTTGATGTAGATTTGGTAACCTTTGTTTTCATATATTTCTTTTAGTTTTTTGGCGTTTTTTTCATCTCTGGTTATTCCTAGGTAAACATATTGTTTATCATTTTTAGAGTCAACTGTTTTTACTAGTAGGTCTTTAGTATTTTCTTGCATACTACTAGTAGATGAATAGACTCCTTCCTGAATAAAATAATAAGTTTTTCCCTCATTTAAAAAACTGTTACTGAGTTTTTCTTTGTATGTATTATTTAGAATTATTCCAGCTATGGCACCAAGGGCTATAGAAAAGATACTTATCTTTAATGTTTTCTTCATATCATCACCAAGTTTATGATAGCAATCTCCATTGGCTATTTATGTCGAAATATATTTATTTACATATTTTTGTTCTTTATTTTTACATTTTTCTTTTTGACTTTGGCTTTTTGGGTTGCTTTCTTTTAATCTTTTCATAAAAAAAGAAGCTTTGTGCTTCTTAATTTAGTTTTTCTAGTAAATAACTTAATTTTTCTTTTTCTTCGGCTAATTTCTTTCTATCCATTTCTACTATATTAGCTGGTGCTTTATTAATATAGTTTTCGTTTGATAGAAGCTTTTCACGTCGTTCAATTGAATTTTTTAATTTATTAGCTTCTTCCTCTAGAGCTTTTGTATCTACTTGGTCTTGTTCAAAGAAATATGTAATGTTAATATTTGATGACTTGTAGTTACAACTTACCATGTTGTCAGGATCATCACTAGTTAAATTCTTGTCTGTTATTTTTAGTTGAGAGGCAAATATTTTTATAAATTCTTCTTTTTTACATTCAAAGTTAACTAGTGCTTCTTTTGTTATTTTGTTTGAAGCTTTTAAGTTTCTTATTGCGACAATGTCTTCTAAGATGCTTTCTAATTCTTCGGCTTCTTCTTTGTAGATATCTTTTTTATTTACTTCAGGATATGAAGAAATCATTATTGATTCTGCTTCTTTTATTGGTAGTTTTTGATATATTTCTTCTGTTACGTATGGCATAAATGGATGAAGTAATTTTAAGATGTCTGTTAGGGTATCTAGAAGGATTGTTTTTGTTGTTGGAGTCATGTTTGATTTAGTTAATTCAATGTACCAGTCACAGAAATCTTCCCAAATGAAGCTATAAAGTTCATTTCCAACATTATGGAATTCATATTTATCCATGTTTTTGATTACATTTTTGATTAATTGATTTTTCTTTGTTAGAATCCATTTATCATAAATTGTTAGTTCTTCTTTGCTTATAGTTCTTTCTTTTAAGTCTTCTATATTTAGTAGAACGAAACGAGATGCATTCCATAGTTTATTTATGAAGTTCCATGATGATTTTACTTTTTCTTCATCATATCTTAAATCCATTCCAGGAGCTGAGTTTGTTGTTAGGAAGAAACGAAGTGCATCACAACCATATTCATCTATAACGTCCATAGGATCTACACCGTTACCTAATGATTTAGACATTTTTCTTCCTTCTTTGTCTCTAATTAGACCATGGATTAAACAGTCTTTAAATGGTCTTTTATTCATAAATTCTAATGATTGGAATGTCATTCTATTTACCCAGAACGGTATGATGTCATAACCTGTTACTAAAACATTATTTGGAAAATATCTGTCTAGTAACTCTTTACTGTCTGGCCAACCAAGTGTTGAAAATGGCCATAGGGCACTTGAAAACCAAGTATCTAAAACATCCGGATCCTGTACCCAGTCTTTTCCTGGTCTTTCAACTTGAACTTTTATTTTATCACCTTTATACCAAGCTGGTATTCTATGTCCCCACCATAATTGACGTGATATACACCAGTCGTATGTTATTTCCATCCAGTGATTCATAACTTTTTCATATCTTGATGGTACAAAGTTAACTTTATTTTCTTTGTCTTTTTGATTTTCTAGTACACGATCGGCTAGAGGACGCATTTTTACAAACCATTGTTTTGATAAGTACGGTTCAACTACAGCGTCACTTCTTTCACTATGACCAACTGAGTGTACCATTGGCTCTATTTTTATTAATAAATCTTCTTTTTCTAGATCTTTTACTAATTGTTCACGGCATTCTTCTCTAGTTAATCCTTGATATTTTCCTGCATTTTCATTCATAGTAGCATCTTTGTTCATTACTACTACTCTTTCTAGATTATGACGATTTCCTACTTCAAAGTCGTTAGGGTCGTGTGCTGGTGTTATTTTAACTACACCTGTTCCAAATTCTGGATCAGCATGTTCGTCAGCTATTATTGGAATAAGTTTGTTGACAACTGGTAGAATTGCATTTTTTCCTACTAAATGGTTGTATCTTTTGTCTTTAGGGTTAACTGCAACAGCAGTATCGCCAAAAAGTGTTTCTGGTCTTGTTGTTGCGACATCAAGATAGTCTTCTGTTCCTTCTATAAAATATTTGATATGATAGAAGGCACCTTTATCTTCCTTATAAATAACTTCTTCTGTAGAAAGTGCTGTCATTTGTTCTGGATCCCAGTTGATTATTCTTTCGCCACGGTAAATTAAACCTTTGTTGTATAATCTGATAAACACTTCGTTAACGGCATGACTTAGTCCTTGGTCAAGGGTGAATCTTTCTTTTGAATAGTCAACAGATATTCCTAGTTTTGCCCATTGTTCATGGATAGTGTTGGCATATTCATCTTTCCACGCCCAAGCTTGTTCTAGCCAGGCTTCTCTAGTCATGCTTCTTGGCATGATTCCTTGTTCTTTTAGACGTTTGTCTATTTTTGATTGTGTTGCGATTCCAGCATGATCCATTCCTGGTAGCCATAAGCAGTCATACCCTTGCATTCTTTTATAACGAATTATTAAATCTTGTAATGTTACGTCCCAGGCATGTCCAATGTGTAATTTACCAGTTACATTTGGAGGAGGTATTACTATACAGAATGGCTCTTTTGAACTTTTTGAATCTGATTTGAAATAATCTTTACTTTTCCAAGTTTCATATTTATTTTTTTCTACTTCGATATGGTTATACTTTTTATCTAACATATATATCGCTTCCTTTCATATAAATAAAAAATTTCATCCAAAGTAAAGGACGAAATTTTATTTCATGGTACCACCTTAATTTCTATCAATTATTGTTTATTAACTGATAGCTTGATATTCATAACGGAATTAACCGGGATTACTTACTTAATTTCAGAAACCATGCTCCTCTGCTACCTTCATTATATTTTTTTATTCATTTACACCTAACATGAACTCTCTTTAAAAAAAATTATAATTACTCCTCAGATTCCTTGCATCTATTTGGTATTATAGCTTATCTTTTAATTTTTTTCAACTATTTTATGGAACTTATTTTTTCTGGTGAGTTGGGAATTTTATTGGATTTTTCTTTAATTATTTTGTTTTTTTAATTCAGCATCATATAATTGATGATAAGTTTTACTATTTTTCAATAGCTCTTCATGAGTTCCTTCATCTACTATGGTTCCGTCTTCTACTAATAGTATTCTATCACTATTTATTACAGTACTTAATCTGTGTGCAATTATTAGTATTGTGTATTCATTTTTCATATTGTCTATGGCCTGTTTTATACTTGACTGAGTTTCATTGTCTAGAGCTGATGTAGCTTCGTCAAATAGAATTATTTCTGTTTTTTGGACAAGGGCACGAGCTATTGCTAGACGCTGGCGTTCTCCACCAGATAGATTAATTCCACCCTCTCCAATCATGGTATCATATCCTTCTGGTAAGGAATTAATGAACTCGTCTAGGCAAGCCGTTTTGCAAGCTTCAACCATTTCCTCATCAGTTAAATTTTCTTTTACAAGACGCAAATTTTCTTTAATACTCATGTTGAATATGTATGGGTTTTGACTGATAATTGTGATATTTCCACGAATAGAATCCTTGTCCAGTTCTTTAATGCTTATTCCATCTATCGTTATATCGCCGGAGTTGATATCATACATTTTGCATAATAAGCTAAACACCGTACTTTTTCCAGCACCGGATTTTCCTACAAAGGCTACTGTTGAATTGGCTTTTATTTTAAAACTCATATTTTTAATAGTTAACTGTTCTTTCTTGTACCCAAAGTAAACATTTTTGAACTCAAAGTCGCCATGAATCTTTTTGAGTTGCTTTTTACCAAACTTTTCTTTTGGAAACTCTTCGCTGTCCATGATACTAAATATTCTTTCTGAAGATAGGTTGAAATCTTTTACTTTTTCTAAGAATTCACTAATATAAAATACTATTGAAGCAAGATTTCCCATGTAATTATGTACAACTAAAGCGTTAGCAATAGTAAGATTTCCTGTTGCTATTAAAAGTAGTGATGTGAATATACTGCCGGCATCAAATAGGTCTCGTAGTGTTCCTGTTATAAATTGATAGTTTCTGTTTATTGAGTTCATATCATATTTTTCTTGATTCAAGTGAGTTATTCTTTCTCCTAGTTCTTTTATAAAACTTTTTTCGGCATTTAGCATTTTGATATCATGTGCTCCATGAACTAATTCTCCTACAAATCCAGATAATTTTTCATGTTCTTTACGATAAGCTTTATCTTTTTTGTTTACTATAATGATACGTTTCTTTTCAACTATAAAAACAGCAGTTATCATAATGACTACGTATAAAAACATTATTTTATTAATAATGAATATGGCTAGGAATACACCTATATTTGTTACTATATTTGTTAGGTAGACATTTAGGACTACAAAGATATCGGCAACTTTACTAGCATCATTTGTTAATCTCTGAATAAATAATCCTGATCCATTTTCGTCTAGACAACTATTTTCTATTTTTAATATTTCAGTTCCTAAACTGATTTCAATTTCATTAAATGTTTCTCTAAATATTCGATGTCTAAAGTAGCTTGTGGCATAGTATGCAGTGTTTCTGAATATTTCAACTATTAGGATAACTGTTCCTATAAATAGTACTTGTTTAAACTGATTACTTGTTAGGCTAACAATTATTTTTGCACTTAAAATTGGTACAAATAGATTTATAAAGATAAATACTACATTAAACGCTATATAACCAATGATATATTTCTTTTGATTTTTTCCATATTTCCAGGCTTTCTTGATATTTTTTAAGAATTCTTTCATGACACTGCACCCGACCTTACTTTTATTTTCGAATATTATTATATTATATTTTTATTTTAATGTAAATTGATATAGGATGTACTTTTGTGTTAAAATGTTTGTAGGAGGGATATATGAAAACAGTTAATAATACACAAACAGTAAAACGTGACGACTATATTTCTTGGGATGAGTATTTTATTGGAATTGCTAAATTGTCATCTATGAGAAGTAAAGATCCCAGTACACAAGTTGGATGTTGTATAGTTAGTCAGGATAACAGAATTTTATCTGTCGGATATAATGGTGCTCCTAATGGTTTTGATGATGATTCTTTTCCTTGGGCACGCATTGGTGAAAAATTAGAGACAAAATACATGTATGTTTGTCATAGTGAGTTAAATGCAATTTTAAATTATCGTGGAAATATGCAAGATTTACAGGGTTCTAAGATATATGTTAGATATTTTCCTTGTAATGAATGTGCTAAGGCTATAATTCAGTCTGGTATAAGAGAAGTTATTTATTCACATTCTTATGACTATGATAATCATAGTGAGGAAATGGAAGCTTCTATTAGAATGTTTGATAAATGTGGTGTTAAGTATAGAAAGTTTGTGCCAGAGAATAAAAAGGAAATTGTTTTACATTTGGAAGATTAGTAGTTTTTATGGCTACTTTTTTCTTTGTAATGTTGTTTAATTTGATGTGGATGAAGATATTTGTGTTGATTTGTGTTTAAATAAAAAGGCCGTTTCTATTTTGGATAAGAAACGGTCTTTATTTTTGTTTTTTTTAGTTTGGCTGAGTTGATGAAACTGGTTATTACTTGTTTGTTTTTTCTGGATGAATTCTTTTGATTTTATTGGTTTTATTGGTTCTACTCTTCTATTTTTTCAACTTCATTGTACTCTTTACCTTTTAGGTCTATTAAGGCTTTTTTTATTGTTAAGTTGTTTTTTAATTGTCCGGTATTTTGATCGGCTACAGTTTCATTTTTTTCGATATTTTCTATTGCCGTCCAGCCGTCAATTACTTTTCCAAATGCGGCATATTGTCCATCTAAATGTTCAGCCGTACCTAACAT
>CAVAJX010000078.1:0-18936 GCA_963589235.1 bacterium
ATCTAAAAGTAATTACAGAAAATTGATAATTATAATTTTTTCTATTGCTCTTGGTATCTATTATTATTTTTTTGTATCTGGATATAAAACATATAAAAATCTGTCTCCTTATGATACGGAAAGTAAGAAGTTTTTTGAAACGATTAATTTTATTGCTAATATTTTGATTTTGATATCTGGTGTTATTTTCTTATTTATTGCAATTTTTGATGAGGAGTTAGAAACAGAAATTGCCTTTTAAGAAAAAAAACAGATTCAACTATGTGAATCAGTTTTTCGTATTTTACTTATAGTTATCTGCTTTTACTTCCATAAAACTCTTTGGATGAGCACATACTGGACATATTTCTAATGCGTTTTCGCCAGTGTAAACATAACCGCAGTTTCTACATACCCAAATTTTATTGCCATCTTTTTTAAATACTCTATCATCTTTGATATTCTTTAGTAATGTTAAATATCTTTCTTCATGTTCTTTTTCTATTTCGCCAACTTTTTCAAATAGGTTAGCTATACGAGTAAAGCCTTCTTCTTTAGCTACTGCTGCAAATTCTTTGTACATTTCAGTCCATTCATAATTTTCGCCAGCTGCGGCATCTTCAAGATTTTCAATAGTTGATGGAACTTGTCCATTGTGTAATTCTTTAAACCATAATTTAGCGTGTTCTTTTTCATTGTTTGCTGTTTCTTCAAATATTGCGGCTAATTGTTCATAACCGTCTTTTTTAGCTTTGCTTGCGTAAAATGTATATTTGTTTCTAGCCTGACTTTCACCAGAGAATGCTTTTAATAGATTTTGTTCTGTTTTACTACCTTTTAATTCCATTGTAATACCTCTTTTCCAAATAATTTTATTTTTTTGATAATAATTTTTTACATGTAGAGCATAGACCAAGACAAGTTATTTTCACATCAGTAATCATGAATTCATTATTACTAGCGACAGTTGAAATAATTGAACTATAGTTTTCATCGAATATGTCAAATATTTTCTGACAGTTTGTACATAATAAATGATAGTGTTTATTTTCGTTACCATCAAAATGAAACTGGGCAGATAAGTCGGTTATTTTTTCTACTTCATTAGACTCTACTAGTTCATTTATGTTTCTGTATACTGTTGCTTGACCTATCTTTTGGTTTTTATTTTGGACTTTTTTATAGATATCAGCCATTGTTGGATGACTTCGATCTTCTCTTATAGTTTCCAAAATTATTTGTTTTTGTTTTGTGACTCTTTTCTTCATATATCTCTTCCTATTGATAATTATTATCATTTATATTGTAACAATGTAGCATTTTTTTTGTCAATTGTTTTTAGGCAAATGTGAACTATTTTTTTCTTTTTTCATAGACTACTATAGGTGAATAGTAATGAAAAGTAAACATCCATTCTTTTGTAATTGTAATTCTTGCAAGCAAAAAAGAAAGAGTAATATATTCTATCTTATTGGTGTTATTGTTGTATTTATTATTTTATTTTATCAAATGTTATTATTACTTTTTATAACTACTAGACTTAATGTTGTTATATTGTTGTTTGAATTTATAATGTTATGTTTCTTGGTCTTCTTGGTCTTCTTTTGACGCTATAGTACTTCCCTTAACGATGTAATCTAGAAGTTTTTGAACTTGTAATGTATTATTGTAATGATTCTTGCTAAATTCTAGTTTCCATGGTTTTGATAATAAGGCGAAAAATAATAGTTCCTCTTCTTCAGTAAAACGATATTTACTTTGATAAATATTATAAAGACTCTTTAGTTCTAATTCTTCATAGTCATTTTTAAAGAATGTTAGTAAATCATATAAGGGTACTCCGAGGGAAGAATTATCCCAGTTTATAAAGTAATGATGTTCTGGTGTCATGATAAAGTTTTTTAGTGATGGATTACGATGTAAGAATACTTGACGTTCTTTTTTCATGGCTATTTTTTTGTCGTACCAGGCTTTTAAATTTTCTTTTGAAAAAATAATGGCATTATATATTAAAGTTATGTTTCGAATTAGTAAGTATTCTTCTGGTGACATGTATACTTTATTTTCAATATAGTCATGTAAGTCATGATAATAGTCATCAAGGTTATTTAATTCAAGGCTTGTTTTTTCATACAAGGCTTTTATTTTGTCTAAATTCACTTCTTCATATACTGTTGTTTTAGTATGAAGAAGACTTAAATGGTAAACAAGACTTACAGCTTTATCATTACTGTTTGACATACTTTCACTTTCTATGTAAGGATATATTTCGTATGGATCATCGATGGTAGTCAATGGTGATAAGAAGTTGTTGAAAGCATGGCTTCTAAGATAGTTATAAATGTCTTTATTATTTCTTCGAACTTTTATAGTGTATTTTCCGTCTTCGGCTGTAATGATTTTGGAGTTATTTTTGTAGCATATATTTATAGGATTTATTTGGCACTTTTTTAAAAATTCTCTTTCTTTAATCATTTTGAGTATTTGGAATTATAATTTTAGTTCCTACGGATAAATTTGATAAGTCGTTATAATTTTCTAATTCTTCTTTACTAATATGGTATTTTTCTATTATTGATTGAACAGTTTCTTCTTGTCTTAAAATGTATACTGAATATGTTGAAAATGTTTCTTCACTACTATCTAATGATGTAAATAATGAACCGGCTTTTTCTGATAGATCATTGTCATTATTAGTAGTTATGATATTCTCGATATTTTCATTGTTTGTACTCGCTACTGTTTCATTTGGAGTAATTTCAACTTTTTCTTCACTTGTTTCTTCCATAATTTTATCACCATCACATTCCCTTTCATTTTTAGTCTCTTCTTCTACACATCTTGTTTCTTGTTCTTCTTTTGGTGGACTTGGTATAGCTGGTTCTATAGTTTTCTTTTCTTCTTTTTCTTCTAGCTCTTCGATTATTTCTACACCTTCTATTTTTACATCTATATAACATATCATAGTAACATCTGAATCTATTTCATAATAAAAGTCAGCAATAGATATTTTTGTTGTTTCTAAATCAAGTTTTTCTGGTAAAACTATTTCTGTTGGTATGGTGTAATCAAAATTTTCTTCTAATCTGGATGCTTCTGTCAATTTATAACTACCGGTTACTCTAAAGTCTCCAGCGATGTTACTTTCATCGATAAATTTTAAAGTATGGTCTAAGGAAATGGCAGTAACTTCACCTATCATTGAAGGAAACTCTATATTTTTTTTAAAAGATATTATTTTTTTCATATTGACCTCCTAAATCATACTATGAAAAAAGAAGAATTAATATTCTTCTTTCGGTTACCTATTTAAATACTTTTTCATATATTTCACTGTAATTATTTACAAAATAGAATTTAATATCTTTCTTTATGTCTACTGGAATATCTTCTAAGTCTTTTTCATTTTCAGAAGGTATAAAAATCTTTCTAATACCGGCTCTATGTGCACCGATGACTTTTTCTTTTAAGCCACCTATTCCCAAAACACGACCATGTAAAGTTATTTCACCAGTCATGGAAATGGTATAGCTAATTGGTTTATTTATGAAAAGACTGATTAAGGCTGTAGTAATGGCAATTCCAGCTGATGGTCCATCTTTTGAAACAGCTCCTTCTGGGAAATGAATATGAATATTGTTTTTTTCTAGTAGATTCGAGTCTATAGAAAATTTATCAGTATTTGCTTTGATATAACTTAGAGCGATTTGACATGACTCTTGCATTACTTCGCCAAGTGAGCCAGTTAGTATTAAGTCGCCTTTTCCTTTAAACATATTGGCTTCAATTGGTAAGATGTCACCGCCAAAGACTGTATAGGCCATTCCGTTTACGACACCGACTTCATTTTTCTTTATGTTTTCAGTATATAAATACTTTTTCTTGCCTAAATATTTTTCAATATTGTTTTCATCTATCATATAAAACATATTGGATTTTTCAAGAAGAATTTCTTTTACTATTTTTCTAAATAGTGTGGCGATTACTCTTTCAAGTTCACGGACACCGGCTTCTTTAGTATAATTTCTAATCATTGTCATAATTACGTCATCAGAAATTTGAATTTGTAAAGGTGTTAGGCCATGTTCTTCTAATTCTTTAGGAATTAAATGTCTTTTAGCAATGTCTAATTTTTCGTATTCTGTGTAACTTGATAGATTTATTATTTCTAAACGATCTCTTAATTCATAAGGAATTTGTTCAATGTAGTTAGCTGTTGCGATGAAAAATACTTTTGATAAGTCAAATTCTTCTTCGATATAATGATCTGAAAATTTACTGTTTTGTTCTGGATCTAGAACTTCCAAAAGACTGCTGGCTGGATCTCCTTTTATATCTTTTGTCATTTTATCTATTTCGTCGATTATGAATACCGGGTTAGATGTTCCAGCTCTTCTTATACCTTGAATTATACGTCCTGGGTTTGCGCCAATGTAGGTTCTTCTATGGCCAATGATTTCAGCTTCGTCATTTATTCCACCAACACTAATTTTAGCAACTTTTCTATTTAAACTGTTGGCAATACTTATGGCTAGAGAAGTTTTACCTACTCCTGGTGGACCGACAAGACAGATGATAGGACTACGTGAATTGTTAGTGTTTTGTTTTACAGCTAAGTATTCTAAAATTCTTGTTTTTACCTCATCTAAAGCATAGTGTGAGTCATCAAGTATTTCTTTTACTCTTACTAAGTCTTGGTTGTCTTTTGTGTAGGTGTTCCAAGGTAGATTTATCATCCAGTCAAGATACTCTCTTATTATTCCTAATTCTGGAGAATTACTGTTAATGGCTTCGTACCTAGCAAGTTCACGATTTATTTTTTCTTTTACTTTACTGTTACATTTTAATTTTGATACTTTTTTCTTTAAACGGACAACTTCATCATCTTTACTGTTTGCTTCACCAAGTTCTTTTTGCATGGCTTTGATTTTTTCACGTAAAAAATATTCTTTTTGAGTTTCATTTACCTCTTTTTCAACTTGAGCTTCTATTTTTTGTTCTAACTCAGCAAATTGTAAATCAATGTTAATGTCTTCTATTAATAATTTGCATCTTTCAACAGGATCAACTATTGTTACATATTTTTTCTTTCTATCATAATCTATTGTTAAGAAACTGGCTACTAAATCACATAATTCATCTAGACTTCTTACGTTATTTATTTGACCCATGATAGCGTTACCTATATATGGTACTCTATCAATATAACGTTCAATAGCTTTTATTAATATATTTATATAATTATTTTCGTCTTCTACTTCAATATTTTCAATTATATTGTAGTTAGCAGAATAATTTTTATTATCAAAAGTATAATTGTTTATTTCAACTCTTTCAAGACCTTCTATTACGACTCTTGTTTTTCCGTTTGGAACATTTAGTTTTAATTTTATTCTACCTAATACACCAAAGTTTGGTAAGGACATAATATCTATTTTTTCACCGTCATCTATAGGATTAACGATTAGTATTAATTCATCATCACAGTCAAATGTTTCATTCATTTGTTTATCAAGATTTTTATCATATTCTATTCTTACTTCATTATTTGGAAAAATAACCATGTCGTTTATTATTAATACACGCAATTTATCATTGTTTGTTATCATGGGATATTCACCTCCAAATTTTTGTACTGTTTTTTATTATATATGAATTTTCTTTTTTTTGAAAGAATTTTGTAAAAAAAAAAGTGATTTTACTCACCTTTTTCTTATTACTTATTTAATTCTTTTAATAATTCGATAGCTTTACGCATTTCTAAATCATATTGAATCATTTCGATACCACCAAATTGAGCTAAGAATTCATCTTTTTCCATTTGATATTTTTTGGCTAATTCTTCAGCTTCTTTTTCAGCTTCCTCAGGACTTACTTCAATTTTTTCTAGATTCATGATTTCTTCAAGCATTAAGCGATATAAAACATTTGAGTATGCTTCTTTTTCCATTTGGCTCTTTAAAGCTTCTTCATTACTGTTGGTAAATTGATAATATAAGTCTAGAGAAATTCCTTGCATTTTCATTTGTTCTTCGAATCTCTTTAATAGACGATTAACTTCTTCATCTACCATTGGTTCTGGAATATCCACTTCTACATTTTTTGAAACTTCTTCTAATATTTTATCAATGTAGTTATTTTCAGTTTCTGCTTCTTTTTGAGCTTCGATAGATTTCTTAATTTCTTCTTTCAAAGTTTCTTCTGAGTTAACGCCTTCCATTCCTAAATCTTCAAAGAATTCTTCATCTAATTCTCTTTTTTCTTTAGTTTTGATTTCATTTACTTTAACTTTGAATACTACTTTAGCACCAGCAAGATCTTTTGCTCCATAATCTTCTGGGAAAGTGATGTCTAAGTCTTTTTCTTCTCCAGATTTCATACCAATTATTTGGTCTTCAAAACCAGGAATGAATGTATTTGAACCTATTTCTAATGAATAGTTCTCACCTTTTCCACCGTCGAATGCTACACCGTCTTTGAATCCTTCAAAGTCAATAACTGCAACATCGCCAGATTCTACAGTACCGTCTTCTTTATTAACTAATTCAGTATATCTTTCTAGTAAATGTCCAAGTTCATGGTTTATTTCTTCATCAGTTACTTCTACTTTTTCAGGTTTAATATTTAATCCTTTATATTTTTTAATATTAACTTCTGGTTTAGTAACAATAGTGAAAACAAATTCAACACCGTTTTCATCAATTCCTTTTAAGTCAACTGAAGGTTGTACTACTGGAACTAATTTTGAATCTTCCATAGCTTTTAAGTATGCTTCTTGTAATAATAAATCAGCAGCTTCTAAGAATAAAGATTCTTTTCCATAATGCTTTTCATAAATGTCTCTTGGTACTTTTCCTGTACGGAAACCATCAACCTTAGCTGTTTTTTGCTTTTTAGCAAATGATTTATCTAAAGCTTTTGTCCATTGTTCACCTTCGATTTTTACAGGAACTTCATGAACATTTTTCTTAGTTTCTTCTTTCTTAATTTCTTTTGTTTTTGTTTCTTTTGCCATATATATCCCTCCAACTTCTAATATTATAACTTATAATTGTTTTTTAGACAACCTTTTTGTTGAGCAATTGTGTTATTGTCATAGCCTGTTTGACTTTTTAAAACTGTTATGTTAATATTAATTTAGTTAAGAAAACTGTGATTTAGATTAGTAGATATTATTGAAGTTTATAGAGAGCAGTCGGTTGCTGGAAGACTGTAATGGATTGATATTGAATGGACTAATGAGTGCCTTTTGGAAATTATAGTATAAAAGGCCGGGATATTCTTCCCGTTATAAATTGAACATATATGTTAGTATATGAACTATGTTAGGTGGCACAAGACTCTTGTCCTAGTATTAGGATTTGGGTCTTTTATTTTTAGAGGTGATATTTTATGTTTATATTAAAAAGACGATGGTGCTTTTATATTTAAAATTAAAATAATTAGAGAGTGAGGAGATTTTTATGAAAACAATTTTAACAGGTCTTAGACCTACAGGAAACTTGCATTTAGGGCACTATTTTGGAGCTTGTCAAAACTGGGTAAAAATGCAAAATGACTATGATTTTTATTTAGAAATTGCTGATGTTCAAGCATTAACTGATAACTTTAATAATCCAGATAAGGTTAGAACTAATGTATTTGAGATAACAAAAGATTTATTAGCACTTGGACTAGATCCAAATAAGGTTAACTTTTTTATTCAATCAAAAATACCTGAAATAGCAGAATTAACAATTTTTTATTCAAACTTGGTTACGGTGGCAAGACTTGAAAGAAACCCTACGGTTAAAACAGAAATTGCACAAAAGAAAAATTTATTTGGGAATAATGGGGAATCAATAACTTATGGATTCTTAGGATATCCGGTTTCACAAGCAGCTGATATTACGGCGTTTGATGGAGAATGTGTTCCAGTTGGAGATGATCAAATTCCTTTAATTGAACAATGTCGTGAAATTGTAAGAAAGTTTAATTCTATCTATGGTGAAACTTTAAGAGAACCTGAACAAGTTTTAAGTAATAATCCTAGAATAAAAGGATTAGATGGCAATGAGAAAATGGGAAAAAGCCTTGGTAACGCAATTTATTTAATTGACAGTGATGAAGTAATTAAAGAAAAAGTTATGGGTGCACTTACTGATACTACAAAAATTAAAAAAGATGATCCAGCAAATCCTGATGTTTGTATGGTTTACTATTATCATAAATTAGTTAATAGTCCTGAAAATGTAAAGAAAGTTTGTAGTGAATGTAAAAAAGGAGAACGTGGATGCGTTCAATGTAAAAAAGAATTAATTGCTGCGATGAATGAATTCTTGAAGTCAATAAGAGAAAAAAGAAAATATTATGATGAGCATCCTGAAGAAGTATCTGAAATTCTTAATAAAGGAACAGAGATTGCTAGAGAAAGAGCTAAGAAACAAATTACTAAAGTTAAAAAAGCAATGAAAATAGATTACTAAAAAACAGTAATCTATTTTTTTATGTAAGTTAATCTTACTATTTCATATAATTCACTTAATTTATTATTGTAGTTTTCATTTATTTCTTTTATAAGTTTGGCTATTTTTTCTGAAAATGTCAATTTATCTTGTGGAAATATTTCTTCATATAAATAGTTTAATTTCTCATAATCTTTTTCTTTAGCTAAGTAATTTAATTCTTTTAATAAATATTTCTTTTTAAAGGATTCATCTCTTGTTAAAAAGTATTCTATTTTATATTTTTCAAGTAGTTCATACCCTATTTTCTCTTCATCTAATAAAGTTGTTTCATCTAAAACATCTTCCTCTTCGTCTAATAATAAATTACTTCTACTTATTACTACTCCTTTACTATTAAATTCTAGAGCTAGAACTTTGTTTAAGTCTGAAAAAAGGCAGCCAAACTTAATATCTTTTTTGTTTTTGTAGGAAATAGTACTTCCTTTTATTGTTTCTAGTAGTTTACTATCGATTTTAATTTTATAATTAAATATTTCTTGCATTTGTTCAGAACTAATTCTGATAATAGGAATTCTTTTTATGTGTTCAAAACAGTCATCATCTTTCCATTCATAAAATTCAAAGTATTCATCGGCATCATTAAAGTTAAGTAATATATCGTAAATATAATTCATGTTTTTTTTCCTTTCCAAGTATATATAATAATTATTTGAATTATGAGACCTATTATAAATAAATAACATTCTGGTTGTTTTAAAATATAGAAAACATATTCTTTTATAGTATAGCCAAAAGTAAATAAATTAATGTACATTATTATGTAAGTTATTCCTATGGTCATCATTAATAGTGAAATTAGCATCATTATTATTTTGGTTATCATAGTTAATTTTATGTTTTAAAGTTTGTTTTTTTCCAAAAGAAAAAGCACCTAAGTGCTTATTTGTAATAAATTGAGTTTAAAATACTTGTATTGTATTGTTCACAAGAAATTGTATTGGCATTTTTTTCTTCTCTAAACTCATACATATATACTTTTTTGTTACGAGATGTTAAGTATAAATTAACGGTTCCATTGTTTTCATAAGAGATATGATACCAAGTTATACTATTTATTTGTAATTCTTCAGGGTCATCTTTAAGATTATAGTAACTTTTCATTTGTTTAGCTAAGTTTTTAGCATCGGAGAAATCTTTTAAGACATTAAAACTATAATGACAGTTACTGAAGTTATCATTTGGATCTGTTTTGATTCCACCTATTATACTTCCTTGATTAGAATTAGGATTTCTTATTTCATCAGGCATAACCATTTCATAATTATTGTTGATATTGGCATTGGTGTCGTATGTTAAATTACCTTTAAACTCTGGATTTTTTCCTAATAAAACTAGAATATTTATGTCTTTAAATGGTCCAACTGAGAAACCATTTATATTAGCAATAACAAGTCCAATAAGGCCAAATATTATACTTAAAAAAATCATAAGAATTGGATTAGACATTTTAGTTTGACCAGATGAGACAACTATATCTCTTAATTGATCATATGAAGCATTAGGATATCTTCTTTCGGCATTTCTTATTTTGTTATTTGCATGCAACAAATATAATTTATTGAATGTGAAACATAAAGCTACATTAATGGCAAGAGATAGATATGGATTTATAAAGACTATTATAGCTACTCTTACTAATAGTATAAATAAGCCTATTAGTACCATTCTACGATATAGTAAATAGAATTCGCCAAAGATTAAAGCAAATATATTAAATTTACTTTGGGATATTTTCTCGTATTTATATCCAACAAATTCCATTAGTAAATTTCTTCGATGGAAATCAGTTATATTTTGATTATATTGTACAACTCTACTAGGTTGTTTAGGTTGCTTAGGCTGTTTATTTTTTTTATTTCCTTGCTTTTTCTTATTTTCTTCTTCTACTGGTTCTGAATTTATGTCACCATTCATTTGATTTATTGGCAAAATATTTATTGAGTTGTTTAATAGTTCACTATTGGTAGTATTGATACTTTGAAAAGTATTGGTTCCAGATGTTTCTTGCATTATTTCGTCAACAACTGATGAGAATGGCTTATTATTTTGATTAGTTATTTGTTCACTATTTTGATTTCTAGAGAAACCAGAAAAAATACTATTTTTATTATTGTCTTCTTCATCACTAGGTGCAGTAAAGTCGAAGCCAAATGAACTTGTATTATTTGATGGCTGATTATTTTGAGATGTGTTCATATTTGGACTAGGTATGTTGAAATTCATTGGTGAAAAGGTATTGTTTTGACTACTTGTTTGATTAAATGAATTATTTTGATTAAATTGACTTTGACTAGAACTTTGTCCAAGTTGATTTTGAATATTATTTTGAGAAATATTCTGGTTATTTGGTTGAGGGATATTTTGGCTGAATTGATTTTGAATATTATTATTTTGATTATTATCAGGTGTTACTGGTGGCATATTTGTGAAGAATTTATTACCCTGATTATTATTCATACTATCCCTCCTCTTTTTATAGTTTAACTATTCTTTTTCTTTATATTCTAACATAGAAACATCTACTTTGTTTATTGTTTCAAATTTCTTAGTGATTTTATCTGACGTAATAGAGACATTTTCAATATCTTTATTTACAGTTTGAATACTTCTAGCTAGCTTATCCCAACGTTCTTTATAGCGAGCGAATTCTAAACCAAGCTTATTTAATTCTTCATGAATTATTGAAGTGTATTTGTCTCTTTCCATATTTTTTATAATCATTTCTACTACTGTTAAAGTTGATATTAAAGTAGTAGGACTTGTAATCCAAACTTTCTTTTTATAAGCATAATCTATTATATCTTGATGATAAGCGTTTATTTCGGCGAATATTGCCTCTGCTGGTAAGAATAAAATTGCTTGGTCAGCTGTTTCACCAGGAATTATATATTTACTACTTATAGCGTCTATATGTTTTTTCATATCTTGTTTAAACATTTTTTCATAATTATCTCTTAATTCTTGAGATAGTTTTTTATCAACCATTAATTGATAGTGTTCCAAAGGGAACTTTGAATCAATTGCGATAGTACCAAGAGGTTCTGGAGCAAAGACTACAGAGTCAGCTATAACACCAGTTTTTAAAGTGTACTGTAAACGAAATATATTATCATTTCTTTCACCGAAGACACTAGTTAGAATGTGCTTTAGGTTTACTTCGCCAAAGATACCACGCGTCTTTTTATCAGTTAAAATACTTTGAAGACTAACTATATCAGTTGATAGTGTTTCTATTTTCTTTTGAGCTTCATCTATTTTTGATAATCTTTCAATGACGTTCATGAAGGTTTTATTAGTCTTTTCAAAGTTTTGATCTAGTCTTTCATTTACTCTTTCGTTGATTGCAATTAGTCTTTTTTCTAGTTGTTCATTTAAAGATGTAAAATCTTTATTTAAATTTCTACTTATGTCAGACTTGAAATCACCTAGTTCTTTCATCATACTTACTTCTAATTTTCCAAGTCTTTCTGTTATATTACTTTCATTGATATTTTTAAATATTGATATTACACCAATGATTAAATTTATTACTAATAAAATTATAATTACATATTCCATATTTTCACCTACTCTATATTTGCATTTTTACCTATTAGTTTTGATAGTGCATAGGCTATTATTATCATTATTGACATAACTATTATTGCTGATATGTCAGTCATACTTTCGACGAAGCTTTTACCAATGTAGCCCCAGAAAGAAACCATAAATATTTTTCCGATAAGTAAAGCAACAATATACTTCTTTTTTGACATTCCGGAAACACCGGCTAAAATATTTATTAGAAAGGCTGGTGTAAATGGTAAAGTTATTATTACTGTTAGATTAGCTAGAGAAATATTTTGAAATTTATCTACAGCTTTATCTATTTTATTTCTTGTTTTTTTACTTAGATATTTATAGATTATGTTATTTGATACATAGTAAAATATTAAGTACGAAATATAGCAGCCAATGCAAGTTGAAACCCATGACATTAGTATTCCTGGTAGTAGTCCAAATGTATGAGTATTTAAAGCAATGAATACACTTAAAGGTAAGGCTGGTATAAATGATTCAATCATTATTAGTAACATACCAAATAAGATACCACCATTTGAAATAACTTCTGTACTGTATTCAACTATTGTATTTATTAAGTCCAAGTTATCCACCTTCCTATTTTATTATAATACAAAAATAGAAATGTCTCAAGAAAATAGTAGTTAGTTAATATTAGTTAACAATTATAATAGACAAATTATCTGTTTAAAAAGAAAAGATATTAGAAAGGACTAATATCTTTTACTGTTTAGGCGATAACTATTGTATCCTCCATTGATACTTATTGTTTTATATCCTAGAGAATTTAATTTTTTAGAAATACTTTTACTTGTGTATCCAGCTTGACAGTATAAGTAATAAGTATCATTTTTGTTTAAATACTTTGATGGACTCAGCAGTAAGTAGTCATAAGGAACGTTTATTGAATTATTTATGTGACTTAGATCATATATGTATTTACTTCTAATATCAATTATATTTAAAGTACTACTAGAATTATTTACAATAATTAGAAAATCATTTATATCAATTGTCATCTTTTCACCTCTATTGTATTAGATGAAAAAAAAGAATCTGCAGTAATTACAGATTCCTACTTATTATTTAATTATATATGGATTTTTCTCAGTTCCATTTCCAGAACTAACCATGATTCTACTACTTAGTTTGATTACTGGTCTAACTTTGTTGTACGCATTACATTTTGCTGCAGTAACACTTCCTTGTTCATCTATAATGAATGCTGTTGATGTACTATTCGCAACTGCTGTTGCAGTCCACCAACGGTAATCAACGGTTAGATAGTTGTAGTTTTGACAAGATGGACTTTGTGGACTAGTACAATTTGGATCAATACTAGCATTAATATAGTCTGATACTGTTAATAAACCTAGTTTTTGTCCAGCAACTGTACTTTTACATTCAAGTTCATTAGTATTTATTGTACTATCTACAGTTCTTTTTCCAGTACAAACTTCATAGCTAGATAACTTTGTCTTATCAGTTTCACTTAAGAATACTAAGTCTTCTTTTGTTGTATCATATAGTTCTCCAAGGTATTCTTTTATTCTACTTGTTGAATAATTATTTATACCAATGTTATATTTCACTTCACTATTATATCTATCATCCCAAGCTGCTGAATAGCCAATGTACTTTTCTTTAATTAGATAGGCGTTGTTACTACTGTCAATTTTAACTATACGCCAAAGGTCTTCATTTATTTGAACATAGTTATTAACTGTTTCTCCACGGAATACTAAGCTATTATTCATGTTATATAAACCATAACCTGAAGTAACTACTTTAGAATCTTCTTTAACTGCTGCTGCTATGGTCTTGTCACTATAGGCATCACCACAGTTTAAAGATGGTGTATATACATATTCTTCATCAGCTTTTGAAACACTTACTTTTCCAGTACAGGTAACTCCTTTTTTAGTATACTCACTTAAATCTTTCATTTTTCCAGCCTGAGCTAGAGTTGATGCTTCTATTTCTACTATTTGTGTTTCTTTTTGAGGTAGACTTTCTGGGTAATCAGCAAAATATGATTTAGCAGCATTAGTCATTATTGTTTCAATCTTTTCATAAGAATAAGTTCCTTTAGTAAAAGCAGTTGCTATACTTAAAACTATGAATAAAAGTGCTATTCCTCCAATAACTATTAGAGCTAACTTTATAATAAATTTTTTGAAGTCATCTTGTCCTTTCCCTTTAGAATTTTTATTTTCTTCTTTATCTTCATCTTCTTCTTCACTATCATCTTCATCAACAGGTTCTTCATCAATGTCTTCTTCAAATTCATCAGCTTCTATTTTAGATGTTTTTTCATTTTTTTTGCTTTGATTAAATTTCATATTTTTTAATTCCTTTCATTATATTAATTATCAAAAAAGTCATCAAAGAAATCATCATCATTATCATCATCTTGTAGCTCTAAATTATTGCTAGGTACTGCCATTGTTGTTGGTTCTTTAACAACACTATTTTCTATTTTATTCATAGACATATCTACTTTTGGACTCTTTTGTTCAATTGATACTGGTGTATTTACTACTTGCTTTTCATTATTCTTTTTTTCTTCTTCTTCAAGTTCCGCAATTTTGGCATCTATTTTCTTAACTAACTCATCAACATCGAAACTAAAGTTATCATCAACTGGCTTTGTTTCCTTCTTAGGAGCTGGTTTTGAAATAGATGTCTCCATATCTTTAAACATAGGCATAGAAGGCACAACAGGTTTTTCTGAAGGAACTTTTCTCTCTGGCTGTTTAGCAGTAATTGGACTTGGTGCAGGGCCAAATGGACTTTTCCTTGGTGCAAAATCAAAGGCGTCAGCTTTACTTTTTTCACTGTTATCTGGTTTTGAATCCATTTCTGCAGCGTTCATCATATCTAATAATTTCTTCTTTTTTTGATTTTTAACAAATTCTTTTATATCAAAGGTATGAACTTCTCTTTTAGTTCTTGTTGGATACTTAGCTAATGGATATTTTTTGCCCCAGTCCAATTTAAAGAATGGAGTAAATTTTGTCTTAAATGGTTGCTTTCTCATGCGTAGAATAATAACTTCGAATTGTTTCATTCTTTGAAGGTCAGATACAGTTACTAAAGGTGTTGAAGCAGTCTTATCATCCTTTTTAGATTTTACTTCACCACACATTTTAGATATTTCTTCAAGAGCTTTTAACTCTGTAGTAATTAAGTAAATAATGTTACCACAGTTACCACGAATAGTCTCTGCTTCTTCTTTTCCATAAACGTCATCTAGTTGAGCAAAGTTTTGAATAATCATTGTAAATCTTATTTTTCTTGAACGAGCTGCCGTAATCATTGTTGTAACATCTTTTAATGGTGGCATGTTTGCGAATTCATCGAGCAAGAAATTTGTTCTTACTGGTAATTTTCCACCATGTTTTTGAGCAACACTAATTAGTGTTTCATATATTTGCTTTAATAATATAGTAACTAATGAGTGATATGTTTTCTTTTCATCTTGAATAACGATAAAAACGGCGGTAGGTTTTTCACCTATACTTTTTAAATCAATGTCACTATGTGATAGCATTTCAGATAAATTTTCACGAGAGGCAAATAACTTTACTTTTTGCTTAAATACTGATAGGATACTACCTTTTGTTTCTGTTGGTGCCATTATAGTACTTGATGCATTAATTGCCGCTGGACTAGCTGGATCTTTGGCATTAAAGTATTCTTTAATATAGGTTGAGCCTCCAAATTTTTCTTCACCTACTGTTGTTGCTAAAGAAATACTGTTAATATTAATTTCATCAGGTTTTGCATCTTCAAATAAACCTAATGCAACTCCTGAAAAATAGTCTGCTGATGTTTTTTCCCAGAATGGATCAGCATTTTTATTACTATCATCATATAGAATATTTAAAGCTAGGTCATCAAGTAATTCTATTGCTTTATCTTGATTACCTTTTTTATACATTTCATAAGGCAAAGTCATAGGATTCCAAGCATTACCATTTTGGGGATCACGAAAGTTTAATAACAGTATTTGATATCCTCTTGATCTTAACATATTACTTGTTTTTTCGTAAATTTCTCCTTTAGGATCGGTAATAATCATAGATTCACGTGCTTTTGCTAGGTTATAAACCATTGGCAAAATGACAGTTTGAGTTTTACCAGAACCAGTGGCACCAATAACAAGAGAGTGATATTCACCATTATCTACCCACATCTCTTTTTCATTTAAAATAATGGGAATACCAGCAGCTTTAGAATTTTTCTGTGTTATTTGCACACACTCTAATTCTTCTTTAATTTCTTTATCTTTCGCCCAACGAGAATAACCTTTATCTTTCTTTTCTGTTGTTAGACCTATACCTTTTTCTCTTTCAAAGAAGTATGAACTAACACTTACAAATAAGGCAAAAAGCGCTAGTAAGAAAAAAGCTAAAGTTGTACCTATATATTTAGGACCAAAGGCTGGCAAAGGATTAAATCCTGATAATGTTCCTTCTGCAGCAAAAGTTGCTAAGTTAACTATTACAATTGCTACTATATATAGTAAAAATAGAGAAAAGACTCCAAATATTAATAAATCATGAGAATCTGCTCTAAACTTAAATTTCATGTTACTACTTCCTTTCTGCCTATATTATAACATCAACTATTTAATACGTCATTAAATATTTTATTGATTACTAACTATAATACTGAATTTATTTTTATTAAATTTATATAGCATATCAATCGTTCCTTCAGTACTGTACTGACTACATGATAATACTATTTCATATTTATTATCGTCGTTAACATCAATTATAGTATTTATATAAGGTTTACATCCATTATAATTTTTATTTTTTTCAATTGATTTATAAATTGGATATATTATATCATTTTTTTCCATGAATACTATACTAAATATATATTCTGGATTTGATTCTATAGGAAATACATTACCTACTACATATATTTTTTCATCTACTCCATCATTATCTATATCAACACTAATTTGAGTATTACTTGTTAGTTCTTGATTATTAATGGTAATATTATTTTCTGATAATGCTTCATTTACTTTTGTATAATCAGATATTTTTTCTTGAGTAAAGTTTTTTATTTTCATTTCATAATTAGCTGAATATGCAACTATACTTCCTGAATAAGAAATGGGATTTCTTTTATTATCATATATATACCATTTATCATCAAAAACTAGGTAGTAATTTCCTAATTTTTCATTATCTGCAAAAACTGTAAACAGAGTCCAGTTAAGTTCTTCTTTGTCATTGGTATTGGCAATATTGTACCATTTTTTTTCATCTAGTTGCCAAATTGTATTATCACCTATTATTAATGTTGTTTTTAATTTTGAGTATTTTAATTCATCTTTTCCATATAACAAAAAGAAGACTGTAAAATAAACTATTATTATAATTAAAATTACAATATATCTTTTTTTCATTAATAATCTCCTATCCAACTGTAAAGTAATTAAATTGACTGGTATTTTTCCAATCATATTGTGACCAAAGGTCTGTTGAAGGACTACCCGGATCCATCATTACTATGCTACCATTAGATATACCATCTATTGCTACCCAGTGTTGACCTGTGTTACCTTTTACTTCAGCAACAACATAATTATTTTTATTACTAAGTAATTCTTGTAATTTATTTAGTTTTTGTTCTTTTGACATTCCTGCTACTGATACAGCACCCTGATATTTAAAGGATGGCACGATTTTTGTTACTGTAGACCAGTATAGTGCACCGTAAGGCGAAAATCCACCATTTTTATTTAGAGCTTGGACAAATGTACCAGGATTAAAGTCTCCTGTAATAGTTGTTGGCTCTCCTGATTTTGCTACTAACATGGAAATCGATGTTACTAAACATCCAATATTTCTAATTGTTCTTCCAGAAGATCCAATAGGAACATTTATCCATTCACCTTCATATTGTTTCCAGTTTGCATATGGTCCAGACGATAATATTGAACATGTTGTACTACCATTAATATTACAAGTATTTTTTTCTATCTTACTTGCATTTGCATAATGAGAAATTAAAATTTGTTTATAGTCAAGTCCTGAGTTTGCATCTTTATCCCATTTTTCCTGATTAACATTTTGATAAGCAGAATTTACTAAATAGCCATTAGCATCAACTAATACTTCACCTAATACTGAACTTACAGCTGTTCGTATTTCTGAATCTTCTGGTAAAGCTCCTTTGATTTTAACCGCCTTAGTTTCAGCACCAGAGAAAACAGTTGCTCCTGAACTATTAGCTTTGCTTGCTGATACATTTGTTGAACAGCCTTGATCTGGATCACAATATACTTGGTCATATGTACTGTTTCTGATTTGCAAAATCCATTGACCATTTTCCTGTTCTAATTTTATTCCTGACGCTCTACCCATGACCATTGGTCTAACTAATGCATATGTTCTTGCGGCTATTGCTTGTACCTTATATGTTTCAATATTATTCCCTGTACCGACTTCAGCATATACAACTCCTGTAATATACTTTTCAAAATCAACTAATTCTTCACCTTCAATAGGTTTTCCAGACTCACCATCACTACCGTTCATCAGTCTTACTTTTATATTACTTGCTTCTATTTCCTTGGCTATTGAACTTTCACCAGTGTTAAATCCTTTAATTTTATATGTACATGTACCTTGTGCAGCACAACTTGAACTGCTGTTGAATTCTTCTACAATACTTTCATAATTTTTTATATAATCTAATACTTCCTTAGCTAATTTTTTTCTTTTACCTTCACTATAGTCTGGAAAATATTCAACAAATATATCGTTAATAAGATTATTTTTAAATGTTTCCTCATCATATGTATTTTCATTAAACATGCTTTCAGCAATTTCTTCTATTTTGCTTTTAGACATATCTTCAT
>CAVAJX010000079.1:0-2123 GCA_963589235.1 bacterium
TTTACAAGTATGAGGAACAATTTTTTCTTTTCCACATTCAGGACATTTAAAAATAGCATAACCTAAATCCCATGACTGACATTTTAACATTCTTTCAACATTTAAAAATACAACATTTCTGATATTAAGATTAGGATAATTATTTAAAAATTTATTCCACCAATCTTTAAAGATTTGTTTAATAGTAAAAGTAACTTTTCTATTTTTGACTTTATCTTTATATTTAATAAAGTCATTATCATTTTCAGTACATAAAATCATAATCACATCACACTAATATTTTACAACAAAAGAAAACAACCACAAAGTGGTTGAAGAATGAAATTTATTTCATTCCTTTTTTATTTGCTTATATATCCTTCTATTTCGGGATTAACACTTTTTATTGTGTCATTACTAAAGTTATATTTATTAGCGATGTCATTTATTCTTTTATAGTCTTTTGCTAGATAAAGCATTAATATACCAGATATGCGGTCTGCGGTGTATTGACTTAATTTAGCGTAGTCTGATGATGAAATATTATATTTGTTTTTTATACTAGCGGCAGGTCCTAGTGCATATAAGTAATTGGTTAGAGAACGGCTTACTTTATCTATTTCTTTATTTCGATCTTTTAATCTTACTTTTGTCCATACTTTCATATTAATACCTTCCTTTTCTTTGTCTTAATATACTAGCATATATAAAGAAAAAAAGAAAGAAAAACTTTCTTATTTTAAGTATGGATTATTTTCTTTTTCATATTTTAATGTTGTATCTTCATCGTGACCAGGATATAGTTTTATACTTTCATCGTATGTTAGAATTTTCTTGATACTTTCCTTCATTTCACTTGGATTAGCTCCAGGTAAATCGGTTCTACCAATGGATTCTTTAAATATGAAGTCTCCAACAAACATTACATTTTCCTCTTCGAAATAGAATGTTACTGAATCTTTTGAGTGACCTGGAGTATAGATACATTTAAATTTAAATGGTCCTATTTTATATTCTTTTTCTTCTAGATTACTTCTTTTAAATATTTTAATAGATTTTTTAGTTAAGAAATTTCTTAGGGCTCCTATATGATCGAAATGAGAATGGGTTATTAAAACTCCTAGTATTTTGTTGTCTCCAATGGCTTCTTTTATATTTAAATAGTCATCTCCTGGATCTATTACTAAAGCTTCTTTATTTTCAATTAAGACATAACAATTTTCGTCTAATGCTCCTGTTACTATTTTTTTAATTTCCATTATTAATTCACCTGCTTTTTATATTTTTAATTCTTTACTTTTATATACATAATTATAGTTTGTATCTAATTTGAATGTATAGATGTAGGTACCGGAAGCTAATTTTTCTGGTAGTTTTTGACCTTCACTTCCGTAGTATTTTACATTTTCATATAGAATAATTGTAGATTCTTGGGATGTTGCTTTTACAAGTTCTTTTTCAGCTCTATATGTAGTTGACTGTTCTTCTTCACAATATCCTTCTACATATTCTCCTCTTTTTTCAATATATTGATATCCGCCAATACATTTTCTACCTATTTGGATATTATTATTTTGAAAATTAGCATCTTCACCAAAGAGTTTTTTGTATTCTACTTTAAGTGTTTCTTCTTTAAATGCTCTTGGTGTGTAAGTGTTAGTATTTATACAAGAGTAGTATGGCATTGCGGTGTCACTGAAATAGTTACAATTTGATTCATATATTTTATAATTAGGAATTTGTCTATAGGCTAAATATAATTTTAAGGAATCATTTAGTTCTGGTTCTGCAGCATCTTCTTTGATCGTTGTATAAACTTTGCTGTAAAGGTCTTGAACTATTGTTGAATCAAGAGAAAGTTCTTTTACATCTCCTGTTGTTGATACTGGTGTACATTTTTCATTCAATTCATAAATTTCTTTTTGATGCTCAGTATATGTGTAATACGTGAAAAAACAGAATCCCGCTACTACAAACAAGAAAAATATTAAACCTGTATGTTTTTTCTTTGGTTTTGTCTCTGCCACAACCGCAACGTTTTCTGTAACATTATTTGTATTATTCATATAATAATCACCAGCCCTATTCTATTCTACTCTACTTTTTAATTTTAATATATTTAAATAAAAAATACAATAAAAAAT
>CAVAJX010000080.1:0-5284 GCA_963589235.1 bacterium
TAACTAAAAATAGTGTCAGTGATTTTTCTCACCAACACTATTTATTATAGAACCTTTATTGAGTACGCTTTTTCTTTTTGTTAAAAAATTATTGGCTAAACTTCATCTTTGTAATATAATTGATAATGTAGGAGAAAAAGATGAATAGATTATTTTATAGTATTGTTAGGATATTTTTAAAGATAAATGTTTATTTATTTTTACATCCTAAGGTTATAGGTAAAGAAAATATTACAAAGAATAATTCTTTGGTTTTAGCTGGAAATCATACTTCTTGGTTAGATCCTTTGTTACTTATTGCTGTTGTGCCTAGAAAGGTTCATTTTTTAGCTAAAGTAGAACTTTTTAAAGGTATTGAAGGATTTGTTGTACGCAACATGGGCTGTATTCCTGTTAATCGTAAGATTCATGATAAAGATTCTTTAAAGAATGCTAAAGATGTACTTAAAACTGGTGAAGTTATTGGTATTTTTCCGGAAGGAACAATTAATAGAACAGATGATATTGTTATGCCTTTTAAGATAGGGGCTGTTAAAATGAGTTCTGATACTAATAGTTTACTTGTACCTTTTGTTATTACTGGTAAATATAGAGTGTTTGGCAAAAGTGTTTGTATTGAGTTTTTACCTGGAAGAAAAATTAGTGATGATTTAGATAAAGAAAATGAAAAGTTGATGAGAGAAATTTCTATAAAACTAGAGAGAGGATGCAAGAAGTAGATGAAAAAGAGAGATAGTATGTTAGGATACAGATTTTTTAAAGCTGTACTTGGACCTATTTTTAAACTTTGGTATAATCCAACTATTATTGGTAAAGAATATATTCCAGAGGATGGAGCTATTTTAGTAGTTGGTAATCATAAACATTTATGTGATCAATGTTTGCCAATAGTCGCAACTAAGAGACCAATACATTACATGGCTAAGAAAGAGTATTTTGATGGGCATTTTGCTTGGTTTTTTAAAGCAGCTGGATGTATTCCAGTTGATAGGAGTAAAAAAGATAATAACGCTACTAGTTTGGCTTTAGAAGTACTTAAAGAAGGAAAAGCACTTGGTCTTTTTCCAGAAGGAACTAGAAATAAGACTGATAAGTTTTTATTGCCATTTAAGTTTGGTGCTGTTTCTATGGCTTCTAAGACAAATGCTTTAATAGTGCCTTTTGGTATTACAGGAGATTATAAATTTAGGAGTAAGAATTTAACTGTAAGATTTGGGAAACCATTTAAAGTAGAAGGGGACTTAGAAAAAGCTAATAAGAAGTTAGAAAAAGAAGTAGAGAAGTTAATGAAAGAAAGTATGAAATAATGTTTACTGTGTGGAGGTAGTTTAGATGAATATTATTGATTTGTTGAAGCAAAAGACCATAAAAGTACCTTGGAAAAAGTATTATAATAAAGATGAATTAAAATTTAAAGTAGAAGATATATCTATTTATGAAATGTTTAAGAGAAGTGCTCTTAAGAATATGAATTCACCAGCTGTTAATTATTATGGTAATGTGTTTAGTTACAAATCTTTTTTAAGTAAAATTGATAAGGCAGCAATATCTTTTAATAGTATTGGTGTTAAGAAAGGTGAAGTTGTTACTATATGTATGCCTAATACACCTGAAGGGTTAATTAGTTTTTATGCAGCTAGTAAAATAGGGGCAATTAGTAATATGATTCATCCTTTATCTGCTGAGGAAGAGATTAAAGATTATTTAATTATGACTAAGAGTAAGTTTTTAGTTGTAGTCGATTTTTGTTATGAAAAGGTTAAGAATATTATTAGTGAGACTGAAGTACGTAAGGTTATTGTTGTACCAGTTAGTAATTCTATGCTTGCACATATGCAGTTAGGTTATAGATTAAAAACATGGAAGATGAAGAAGCCTAGACGTAGTAAGTTATATATGTATTGGAATGACTTTATGTTAAGAAGTTATTTTAATGATTTTGAAGAGAACAAAGCTTTAGCTGAGGATCCAGCTGTTATACTTCATTCTGGTGGTACTACTGGTAAACCTAAAGGTATTGTTTTATCTAATGGTAACTTTAATGCTTTAGCTTTACAGGCAAGAGTTATATTTAAGGATTTAAAACCTGGAGATAAGGTTTTAGGAATTATGCCAATATTTCATGGTTTTGGACTTGGAGTTTCATTTCATATTCCGTTTGGCTTAGGATGTGAAGTTATACTTGTACCACAGTTTAATGCTAAGAAGTTTGATGAGTTATTAGAAAAGTTTAAACCTAATGTTATTTGTGGTGTTCCTACTTTGTATGAAGCTTTAATAAATACTAAGAATAGAAATTTAAATCTTAGTATGTTGAAGTATGTTATATCAGGTGGAGATTCATTATCTAGTAATTTAACTGAGCGAATTAATGATTTTTTAAAGGAACACGGTAGTAGAGTTAAAGTTAGTCAAGGCTATGGTATGACTGAGGCTTTAGCGGCTGTTGCTTTATCCTTTGGCGAGGCTTATAGAGATGGTAGTATTGGTATACCTTTTCCAGGTAATTATATAAAAATTGTTACTCCTGGTACACAAGATGAAGTTCCATATGGAGAAGATGGTGAGATATGTGTATCTGGTCCTACGGTTATGTTAGGATATTTGAATGACGAAAGAGAAACTAATGAGATGTTACAGAAACATAAAGATGGAGCTATCTGGCTACATACAGGTGACATTGGTATGATGAATGAGAATGGTATTATTTATTACCGCCAAAGATTAAAAAGAATGATTATTAGTTCTGGTTATAATGTTTATCCTAGTTATGTAGAAAAAGTTATAGAAGAACATCCAGCTGTTTTAAAATGTAGTGTCATTGGTATACCTCATCCATATAAGGTTGAAGTCCCTAAAGCATATATAGTTTTAAAAGAAGGATATAGTCCTATGTCTGTTAAAGGTAGTATAAAAGAACATTGTAAAAAGAATTTAGCAGTATATTCTATTCCACATGACTTTGTATATCGTAAGAGTTTACCTAAAACTAGAATGGGTAAAATTGATTTTAAAAAGTTAGAGGAAGATACTTCTATAGAAGATGAAGAATAATTATTTTGTTTTGCTTGGCAAAAATTGTGTAAAGTAGGGAAAGTTTCAGTCGAGGGAACTTTCTTTTTATGTTATTATATACTTGGTGGTAATGATGATAAATAGTGTGAATAGCTTTGAAAAAGGATTTAAATATAAATTATATAGAACTTTTTATGAAGTTGTACATCCAACTATTTCTAAGAAGAATATATCTAGTTATAGAATAATGTTTAAGGATGATATTTTGCCAGTTAGGGTGTTTTATCCTAAGAAGGTTTCTAATATAAATAGAATTATATTTTATATAGCTGGTTTTGGTGATGTTACAGGATGTACTGGTAAATATGGTGATATTTGTAAAAGAATGGCTTTAAAGACTGATACGTTAGTAATTGCTCTTGATATGGATGATATTGATGATGATAATTATTTAGAAGTATATAAACTTTGTCATAAGACTTGTTTGTACTTGAATGATGAGTTAGAAAAGTTAAATATTGATGATTTAAAGATATTTTTAACTGGTGATTCATTGGGTGCTAATATGGCAATGAGTATTTGTAAAGATGAGAAGTTTTCTTTATATAATATGATTTTATTTTATCCGGTTTTATCTTCAAAATGTTTGGATAGAGAAGTTGACTATGAAGTTTTGAAGAGTTTGAAAAGATATTTTTCGGATAAAAAATTATTAGATAATAGTTTGGTGTTTCCATTAATTGATATTGATTATAAATATAAGAATAATATTTTATTAATTGTTGGTGATGCCGATCCTATAAAGGATGATGTTCTTAGTTATTATGATTTAGGTCATGTTGGTAATAATGAATTATATATTGTTAATATGTATGGACATGGTTTTTTAGATGGAATTGATGAAATAGCTTTAGGTAATTTGTTTGATAAAGTAAATGAATTTATGAATAATTGTTAGACCTTTGTAGGTCTTTTCTTTTTATTGTCTAATTCTTACAAAATGTGATATAATTTTTATGGTGAATGGTATGGAAAAAAGAAGAACTAAAAAAGAAATTGTTAAAATGTTACTTAGAAATAATGAATTAGAGGCACAAGATGAAGAGGAGTTATTAGATTTATTGGTTGATCAACCTATAGCGATTGATGTTGATAAGCAAGAAGAAGCTAAGATGTCTTTTGGTGATAGAGCAGCTGATAAGGTAAGTGAAGTTGCTGGTAGTTGGACATTTGTAATATTATTTTTAATTTTCTTAATAGGCTGGATTATTCTTAATACAGTTATATTAACTACTGGTAATGAAATAGATCCTTATCCGTTTATTTTATTAAACTTATTACTTTCTTGTATTGCGGCTATTCAAGCTCCTATTATTATGATGAGTCAAAATAGACAAGCTGAAAAGGACAGTTTAAGAAACCAGAATGATTATAGAACTGATTTAAAGAGTGAACTTATATTGGA
This sequence comes from bacterium, assembly GCA_963589235.1. Taxonomy (GTDB): domain Bacteria; phylum Bacillota_I; class Bacilli_A; order RF39; family UBA660; genus CAG-877. The sequence continues at coordinate 4,481 of CAVAJX010000080.1, forward strand.
GTCTTTACATGATCATATTAATGAGATGTTAAAGAATCAAAGAAAGATTATTAGATTATTAGAGGATGATAGTAATGATGAAAAAAATATTAAGAAGTAGTATTGTATTGGTAATGGTTTTATTACTTGCAGGATGTGGTAGTAATAGTTCTGTTTCTAGTGATGGAGTTAAAAAATGTACTCGTACTGGAACTGTTACAAATGGTTCTACTGAAATGAACTATGAAGTTTATTATAAGGGAGAAGATGTTGTTTTACTTCATTCAACTGAAAAGATTATTAGTGATAGTAGTAGTGTTTTAGATACTTATGAGGAAGCTTATAAAAGTATTTTTAAACAATATGAAGGTTTAGAATATTATGATAATAAGATTACTAGAAGTAGTAATAGTGTTACTAATGAGATTACTATTAATTATGAAAAAATTGATATGGGAAAATTACTTGATATTGAAGGTGAAGAAAATAACGTTATAGAAAATGGAAAAGTTAAGTTAGATACTTGGCTTAGTTTCGCTAAACAATATGGAGTTACATGTGAGGACTAGGTCCTCTTTATTGTTCGAGTAGTTTAATGGATAAAATATTTCCCTCCGACGGAGAAGATGTGAGTTCGATTCTCACCTTGAACACCAAATTAGTGTATTTACTTATTTTTATTTATTTGATAAAATTTTCTTATGCCGGTATAGTATAATGGCAATACAGGTCCTTGGTAAGGATCAGCAGCAAGTTCAATTCTTGCTATCGGCACCAGATTGATAGATAACTCGGAAATTAACCTCTGAGTGCAACGCTAACTAG
>CAVAJX010000081.1:0-2414 GCA_963589235.1 bacterium
TCAAACTTAATTCCGTTATTTTATTAAAACGGACTTTCAAATAAAAATTTGCATAAAATATTAAAAATGCAATAATTTTATTGAAATTATCGCTAGTGTTTGGTATAATCTTAATTGCAACGGGGCTTTAGCCAAGTGGTAAGGCGTGGGTCTGCAACACCCTGATCACCGGTTCAAATCCGGTAGGCCCCTCCATTTAATTTGAAAAGTCATCTGTGCGAATGTGGTTTAATGGTTAGAATACGACCTTGCCAAGGTTGTGATGGGGGTTCGATTCCCCTCGTTCGCTCCAATTATGTTTTTAAATCGTTGGTATACAACGATTTTTTTTACTCTGCTTTTTACTCCGACTTTATTTCTATTTTATATGAACGAGGAGAATCGAACTTGAGACCAGTTGTTATTCTTGGTCTTTTTTGAAGTTATTAATATCTTCTTTTATAAAATTCCATCTTAAACATACTATATCTATCTTTAGGATTTTTTGATTCTCCATCTAAATTTCTTTTTTTAGGTCCTATAGTCATACATGCGATATGTAGCGAGGTGAAATCCAAGCATCTTTTTGATAAAACGAGATCATATATATCATGTTTTTTAATCCATATATAGTCATCTGTTCTTCCACATATTAAAGCGTCTATATCATAGTCTGAGTTGTTTCCTCTGATAATAAATCTATCTGTCATGTCTACTATTATTTTTGTTTTATTTATAGCTTGATTAAATATATCTATTTCATTTTGATAAAGTTCTTTGTATTGTTCAGAATTTAATTGATTAGAAAAATCTGATGTTCCATCATTATTTTTTTTGTATCCATAGTGATAACTAACATATTTATCAATAACTTTATATGGTATACCTATGTTACCTAAATATCTTTTAAATTCTTGAATCGGTTCATGATGCATAGAATTGCTTTTTCCACATTTTAAACTAATATTTTTTACATGATTTTTATATTTAATAAATATATCTGTTTTTTGATTTGCCTTATTTTTCCATGATTTTATTTGCTCATCATTATCAATTATTTCTTCAAATAAGTCTTTTAAGAAGTTTTGTGAATTTTTATCTAATTCACATAAATACTTATTATTGAATAATTCTACGAAGTCATATTTATTTTGATATCCATAATTCATTTTTGTACCTCCTCAAAGGGTATATCTTAAGATATACTCAGTATATATTGTTTTTTGTTGATAGTTAGGGTAGATTAGGGCTCGTTTTTCATTATAACTAAGTATTAAATAATCTTCAAATTTAACTTTTTATTATTTCTAGACCCATTTTGATATCAAAAGTTCTACTTGTAATAATGTTTTATTAAAAAATGTTCGGTTTTATTTAAAAAAACTAAAAATATATAATTAAGATAAATTTTTTTATATCATAAAATAAAAGATGATTTTAATAAACTGTCCAACTTTTTCTGGGCTCAGTTCAAATTTAATCATCTTTTATTGTTTATTCTCTTTAATTAATTTACCATTGTAACAGAACTCTTTTGTATTATCTCCATATATTCCAGTAACAACTTCTACTAGTTCCCAGTTGTATTTATTAATGAATGGTTTAAACAATGATAGGCTATAGTCTCTAATGGTTATAAATGGTTTTGTTGATTCTAAAAATTCCATTGATGATGTTAGTAGTTTTGTTCCTATACCAATTGCTCTATATTCTTCTTTTACAAACAAGTTACATATTTTCTTTTCTTCATCTGTCTTTTTTTAACTAGCTATTCCTATTATGGTATTATCTTCTATTGATTTAACAAAGAATATTTCGCCAGTTTTTTCTAGTACTCTTGGAATTTGTTTAGAAAAGAACCAGGATTCATAATCGGGATAGTTCGAACTAAAATCAGTAATGTTGTATATTTGTTTAGTTATTTCTTCAAAGCTATTTTTGCCAATATAATTTTTTAAACTTTCAATTTTTATCATACATCACCTAGTAAAATTATATAAGTTCAATTCTGATACCTAATACACCAGTTTGACTTTGTTTTTCCTTTGGATAAAATTCTTCTAACGCGGAAATTAATTCTTCTTTTGTCATAGACTTATCTGATAATATTGAAATATCAAAGTCTTTAAAAAGATCTTCAAAAGAATTATATTTTAATAATCCTATAACTTTAGCTTCAAAAGATTCATTAAGATTTGGCTCTTTTAAAAACTTAATTTTATCTCCTAATTGTATTGTTTGTCTTTTTTCATCATTAAGTCTTATTTCAATTCTTTTTGTACCCGTTAATATATAGTCATAATATTTAGGTTGTAGTTTCATTTCATGTATCATTAAAATCACCTCTTTACTAGTGATTTTATCATGAATTTTGTTTAGTAACGTAAATTTTTAGACTAAATTCCGTTTTTTAATGGAATTTTTTCTTTTCCAGA
>CAVAJX010000082.1:0-3343 GCA_963589235.1 bacterium
AGTGAATTTGTAACACCTGAAGATGAAGATTTAGGTGAAATGTAATAAATGAAAAACAAAAACAATGTCAAAAAATAGTCTTTGCAAACATAAAAATATTGAAAAAACTATAAAAACGAAGGAACTAACGAATAGTTCCTTTTTACTTGCTCCAATATTTCTTATTCTTTTCCATCGATATATTTAAAATAATGCCTATCATAATCATATACGATAATAAACTACTACCACCATATGATATAAAAGGTAACGTAATACCTGTAATCGGTAACAGACCAATTGTCATTCCAATATTTTGTATTTGCTGAAATAAAAGCATCGCTACAATTCCCGTTAAAATATATTTATCAGTATCATATATCTTTCTTCTTGCCAACCTAATAATATTAACATCAAAATAAATAATTATTGCTAGTAAAGCCAAAACTCCAACAAATCCAAAGTTAGAAGCAAACACCGCAAATATAAAATCAGTAGACGACTCTGGAAAATAAATAGGTGTCTTATTAAAACCATGACCAAAGAATCCTGCTGAGCCAATTGCCGCTAACGCATTTTCTAATTGCAACCCAGATCCAGACTGCCAGTCAAATAATCTTTCCAAACGATAGTATATTGAACTACCAAACATCTTTATAAAAATATCTTCTTTAAAAAAGTAAAGCCAAAGTGTTGTACCTAAAATACCAAAAAGTATAATAAACGCAATTACAAACCATCTTATTCTAATACCAGACGTAAACATCATAACTAAATATATTATTAAATATATTATTACCGCCCCTGTATCAGGTTGTAAAAAAGTAAGTACCGATGGAACTAAGACTACCAAGAAAGTTTTTAAAATAAATATAAATTCATCCTTAATACTAGGATTCTTATAATCACTTCTAAAATTATGAATCATAGTAGCGAGTGCCAACATTATAAAAACCTTCATAAACTCACTAGGCTGTATACTACCAATTCCCGGTATAATTAACCAACATTTACTATTATTAATAGGTGTAGCAAACAACAACAACCAAAGAAGTAACACATTTCCTATAATATATAAAACCCAAGCATGCCTATATAAATATTCATTTTTCAGTTTCAATAAAATAAACACTAATATAAAACCTACAATATACCAAACAGCCTGCTTCAACGCCAAATTACCCAGCGACTTAGAAGTATAAGTTAAAGCACTATAAATAGTAATTATACTTACAATAGCCATTAATAAAATAGGAATAACTATCTTAAAATTAATTTTATACTTACTCATATAATCAAACCTTTCATTTATATTATACCAAAATCATTCAATTTTTATCTTTCATTTTCATAAAATATACAAAAGGAGAAATATTTTATGAAAAAATTACCTAAAGTTTATCAAAATAAAATAACTAAAAAAATAAATAATAACAAAACAGTCTGTTACTTAAAAGAAGAAAAAGAACTTTTTAATCCTATCGAAATTCCAACTATAAAAGATAAAATAGAGAAGGTATTCTCTGGATATGGATACGCCTATAACATTCCAGTAACGATAAAAACATCAAATCAAACTTATGAAACCAGTCTAATTGCTAAAACCTCTAATAATATAATTACACTAGATAATAATATTATTCCTATATCAGATATAATAGATTTTAAAATAAATAAAAATTAAAAAGATTGTTCTTTAAAACAACCTTTTTTATTTAATAATTTAATTACCTAATTACTTAGCACAATTCTACATAAGTATCAGCAAGACATTGCATAGCACCAACACAGTTTAAGTCAATTGTAAAAAATTGATTAGTACTTAGATAACTATCTCCAGCTTCATTTAAATATAGAATTCTACATGTACAGCAACAGTCATCAATTGCTTCAACTCTAAATACTGTAGACTGATTAGTTTGATTATTTAATGTATAAGGAAAACTCCAAGCATTACCTGTACAACAATTATATAGTGTTACTGGTCTAGTATTATAACAAACACTAGTGCAAACTGGTCCTAGAAAAGGTTTATCACAACCAGAGTAACTTTCATTATCAAAATCTTGTTTTTGAAGTATTAAAATTTTTCTTAAAATGTCAGCTAAACAACAAGTACTTTTATTTTCTTCACAGCCCATATACTCTAAACCTCCTTTCTATATGTTAGAAACGACAGCATCTTCTATACATTGAACAGCACAAATACAACCTAAATTAATATTAATAAAACTATTACTAGCAACATAAGTATCATCATTTCTATATAATACTCTAAGTGTTACACAATTATCAGAGACATTTTCAACTCTAAATAATGAACTAGTTTGAGTAGCACCATTAGTATCAACATAGTTAGCAGTTATTAAAGTACCTCTCTTATTATAGAATGTAACAACTCTGGTATTATAACAAATACAATTAATAGTAGGTCCTAAAAAAGGTTTAGTGCATCCTTCTTCAATGCAACATTCATCTTGCGAATTCTCTTGTAATAAGCATATTAATTTTAATAAGTTCTTAATACAACGATTAGTAGTCATAGTACCCACCTCTTTATCTATTTCTAATATAAAGTATTCAAAACTTCTTATTTGGTGTTTATAAATACCTATATAATTATATGTAGTACCAATCAAAATATCTTTATTTTTTTCTCCATCTGTTATATAATTAAACTGGTGATAAAAATGGAATATATTATTATAGCCGTCATTCTACTTATAATTTTATTAGCAATCTTAAAGGCTAGTAAAAAAGATGCTGGACTTGATTTTAATAAATTAGTAGAATACTTAGGCGGTAAAGAAAATATTATTGATACTGAAATAAATCTATCTAGATTTAAAGTAACTTTAAAAGATGTTTCTAAAGCAAATAAAGAAGGAATTCAAAAACTAGGTGCTAAAGGAATAGTTGAAATTGATAATCAACTAAAAATAATATTAGGACCTGAGTCAAAACAATTAAAAAAGTATATTGATGAGATTAAATGACATATTTTGTCATTTTTTTCATATTTCGACAAATTTCGACATAATAAGAGTATATATTTTAAGTAAGAGGTGTTAAAGATGCCAGTATTTGAAAATTTATTTTTATTATGTGTTTTTCTATTCTTTCCTTTAACTTGTTATTTAATCTATATAACATACATCAGTAACATGGATATTAAGGAAAAGAATATATTTTTAGATATATGTTTAATTACATCATTATTTTTAATAGCACGTTATATAGACAATAAAACAATTTATGTCGTTTTGTTTTATAATATTCCTTTATTACTTTCATACATAAAAAAGAGAACTACTACATCAATATTTTTATCATTCGTAATAGTAATATTATCTAGTAACTATAC
>CAVAJX010000083.1:0-6218 GCA_963589235.1 bacterium
TTTATAAATTTTACCTATTTTTAATAAAACAAATTTATTTACTCTTTTTTACTGATATCAGTTTTTTATTTTGTGTATTTAGGTGAATTTTGCTGGTTTTTGTTTTAAATTTGGAGTATTTAATTTAGTTTGGTTGGCTTTTTAGTTTGCTTATCTTGTTCAGTTTGACTGATTTTGATTTTGTTTTTAACTTGTTTAACTAGCTCAGCTTGGTTCAGTTTCTTGGCTTATTTATTTAATTTGGTTGCTGGGCTTGGATTTTATTTAGGTAATTTTAATTGATTTTTTGAACAAAAAAAGTAGTAGCTCTTAATAAATGAGCTAACTACTTATGTTTTTTATTACTTTTTGTTTTTTATGACAATTAAACTTCTTTGACTATTTTCTATTGGTAATTCAAATTTCTCTATTTTTAATATTTGATATTTTTTTGAGATTTTATTTTCTATTTCAGGTGTTAATTCATTGTCTATATTTCCTTTCATAGCAACAAATACGCCTGTATTATTTACTAGATGCATTGTATATTTTAGTAATTTTTCGATGTTCGCTACGGCTCTTGCAGTTACTACATCATATTTATCATGAAGGTCTTCACCACGGGTATGAATAGCTTGAATATTTTCTAGTTGTAAGGCTTTTATGATAGTATTTAAATAATTTACTCTTTTTTGTAAGGCATCTACCAAAGTTATTTTTAAATTTGGATATACTATTTTTAGTACTATTCCTGGAAATCCGGCACCTGTTCCTACATCACATAAGGTCTCTTTTGTTGATAAATCTATGACTTTTGCTAGAGTTAAGCTGTCATAAAAGTGTTTTAAATAAACATCTTCTTTGGCTGTGATTCTTGTTAAATTAATTTTTTCATTCCATTCAATTAATAAATTATAAAACTGATCTAATTTATTTAATTGCTCTTCTGTTAAATCGACTCCTAATTTCTTTGTTTCTGCAATAAATTGTTCTTTATTCATGTTTATTCCTTCTTAGGTATACCATTAGTATTGATATGTCGGCAGGATTTACACCGGATATTCTTGTTGCTTGACCAATGGTTGTTGGCTTGATTTCTGATAATTTTTGTCTTGCTTCACTAGCTAAATTAGGTATTTTGTCATAATCAATGGTTTCTGGAATGATTTTTTCTTCTAAGGATAGCATTTTTTCAGCTTCTTTGTTTGATTTTTTAATATATCCTTCATACTTAATATTTATTTCTACTTGTTCTTTTACTTCTTTTGAGTATGGCATATCAACAAAATGCTCTAAATCATTTATTTTAATTTCTGGTCTTTTTAAAAAGTCATATAGTGACATACCATCTTTTAATGGTGTTGAGCCAATGGAGCTTATATAGTCATTTGTTTGTTGTTTTGGTGTAATTCTAGTTTCTTTTAAAAGTTCAAATAAATTATCTATATCTTTTAATTTTTGTTCAAATTCTTGATACTTTTCTTCTGATATTAAACCTACATCATGACCATATTTTCTTAGTCTGATGTCGGCATTATCATGTCTTAGTAGTAATCTGTACTCTGCTCTTGATGTTAGTAAACGATATGGATCTTTTACACCTTTAGTTACTAAGTCATCTATTAAAACTCCAATGTATGATTCATTTCTTTTTAATATTAATGGTTCTTTTCCAGATAATTTTAAGGAAGCATTGATTCCAGCAATTAAACCTTGTCCGGCAGCTTCTTCGTAGCCAGATGTTCCGTTGATTTGTCCGGCTGTGTATAATCCTTCGATTAGTTTTGTTTCTAAGGACCTTTTTAATTGCTTTGAATCGATGGCGTCATATTCAATGGCATAGGCATATTTTAGTATTTTGGCATGTTCTAATCCTGGTAAACTGTGGACCATTAATTCTTGAATATTGTGTGGCATACTTGTTGAAAAACCTTGTAAGTAGATGTCATCATAATAAATACTTTCTGGCTCTAAAAATAATTGATGTCTTTCTTTATCACTAAATCTTACTACTTTATCTTCTATAGATGGACAATATCTTGGACCTACTCCTTCTACATATCCACCATACATACTTGATTCATTTAAGTGTTCTTTTATTATTTTATGTGTTTCTTGCGTTGTATAAATTAAATGACAGTCTATTTGATTTTTGTAGTCATAATAAGCTTTATTATCAAAAGAGAATGTTAATTCTTCATCATCTCCTGACTCTACTGATGTTTTTGTATAATCAATTGATGATTTTTCTATTCTAGGTGGAGTACCTGTTTTTAAACGAAGTATTTTAAAACCTAAATCTTTTAATTTTGTACTTAAGTATTTAGATTCTTTTTCTCCTTTTGGTCCAGATGGTGTTTTTTGTGAGCCAGTTAGAACTACGGAACGTAGATATGTTCCTGTTGTTAGAATTACGGCATCAGAGTTTATTTTTGTTCCATCAGCAAGTATTACTCCTTGTATTTTGCCATCTGTTACGATTAAATCTTCTACCATGGCCTCTTTTATTTCTAGATTTTCTTCACTATTTAGTGTTTTTAACATTTCTTTTGGATAAGTTACTTTATCGGCTTGAGCTCTTAAGGCTTGAACTGCTGGACCTTTTTTGGTATTTAACATCTTTATTTGTAATGTGGCTTTGTCAGCATTTCTTCCCATTTCGCCACCTAGGGCGTCAATTTCACGAACAACTATTCCTTTAGCTGGACCACCGATAGATGGATTACATGGCATATCAGCAATATTTTTTATATTTCCTGTTATTAATAGGGTTTTATGTCCAAGACGTGCTGTCGCTAAAGAAGCTTCACATCCTGCATGACCTCCACCTACTACTATTACTTCATATTTCATTTTGTCACTTCCTATTTTCCTACGCAAAAGTTTTCAAATAAATTATCTATTATTTCGTCTGTATATGATATACCTATTACCTGACCAAGTAAATCAAAACATTCTTTTAAATCTATTGCGATTAAATCTATTGGTAATGATTCATTTAGACTTTTTTCGGCTGATAAAATACTTTGATAAGCTTTTGTTATTAATGATATTTGTCTACTGTTACTTAAGTATGTATAGTCTTTTGTTGTAATTTTTTCTAAGTCAAACATTTCTTTTATTTTTGATTTTAAGGAGTCTATTCCTTCTATTGAGTTAGTATCTGTTTCTACTACGTTTTCTAGATTTTCTGGTAAGTTAATATTTCTTTCTAGATCTTTTTTATTAATTACTATAATTCTTTGTTTATCTTTTGTTTTTTCTAGAATTTCTAAGTCTTCTGCAGTTAGTTCTTCATTGTTGTTTAAGACTAGAATTATTAAATCGGCTTCTTCTACGGCTTTTAAACTTTTTTCCACACCGATTTTTTCTACAATGTCGTCTGTTTTTCTGATTCCGGCTGTATCTATAAACTTTATTAAAATGCCATCAATGTATGTTTGACCTTCTACTATATCTCTTGTTGTTCCGGCTACGTTTGTTACGATAGCTTTTTCTTCATCTAATAATTTATTTAAAATACTACTTTTACCAACATTTGGTCTACCTAGTATTACTGTTTGAATTCCATTTTTAATTATTGAAGATGACTTTGATCTTTCAATTAGATTTTTAAGTTCCTCTTTCATAGATTTTATTTCTTTAGCTATTTTTTCTTCAGTTACTATTTCTATGTCATAGTATTCTGGATAATCTATATTAACTTCTATTGATGATAAAAGATTTTTTAATCTATCTCTAAATGAGGTAATTAATTTTGATAAGTCTCCATAAAGTTGAGAGAGTGCCATTTTTTTTGCTTCGGAACTTTTACTTTCAATTAAGTCCATGATAGCTTCACTTTCAACTAGGTCAATTCTACCATTTAAAAAAGCTCTTTTTGTGAATTCACCTGGTTCAGCTAATCTAGCGCCTGAGTTTAACATTGTTTCTAAAACTTGTTTTGTTGTGATTATTCCACCGTGACAATTAATTTCTACTATATCTTCTGTTGTATATGTCTTTGGTGCTCTCATTATTGATACTAATACTTCATCTATTCTTTCTGTTTCATTTTTGATAAATCCGTAATGAATTGTATGAGAATCAACTTTTGTTAGGTCTTTTCCTTCGAAACATTTATTAACAATATTTATAGCATCATTTCCTGATAGTCTTACGATTGATATTGCCCCTACTCCAAGTGCTGTTGAAATAGCTACTATTGTATCATTCATGGTATCCCTCCTTTTTCTTCGTATATTATAGCACATTATTCTAATTTGAAATATTTTTTGTAAGAAAAAAAGAAGAAATTAATCTTCTCTTGGTTTGATAACTACATAACGATTAGGTTCTTCCCCTTCACTTTCTGTATATACTTTCTTGTTGTTTGTTAAAGTGTTATGAATTATTCTTCTTTCATATGAGTTCATTGAATCAAGTTTTGCCTCTATTTTTGTATTGGCTACTTCTCTAGCAACTTTTTTAGCTAGATATTCAAGTGACTTCTCTCTTTTTTCTTTGTATGAGTTTATATCAATAATAAATTTGAAGTTTTTGCCTAGTTCATTAAGTATATGTTGACTAGTTACAATTGTTAGTGCTTTTAGATTTTTACCATTTCTTCCAATTAGTAAAGCATCATTATCTGAATATATTGTATATGTTGGTATTTCATCTTTATTTTTTATTTCTATGTTTGCTGTAAATCCTAGATTCTTTAGAAGTTTTTGAATATATTCTTTGATGTATTTTATTACTTCTCTTCTTTCTACTACTTCTATTTCTATTTTTTTACTTTTAAATAAACCGCCTTTTATTTCTTCTAGTTCTTTTATTATTAGGTTATCTTGTGTTTCTTGTAAATCTATTGTTGCATTTGAAATTGCTTCTTCTTTAGTTTTTCCTATATATCTATGCTTTTCCATTTACTTCTTTACTCCTTTTAACAATAATATTTTGAACTATGGTAAATATATTTGATGTTACCCAGTATATTCCTAATCCTGATGGCATAAAGATACCTGTTAATACTAACATTACGGTCATCATTGTAGGCATCATTTTCATTGTAGGATCAGTCATATTTGCTGTTGAATTCATTTTTAATGAGTAATATGTACTTCCACCTATTAGTAATATTATAATTGCGTATGCTAGCCAGTGACTAGTAAATATTCCTACTGAAGGTGTTGTTCCTAATTGTAATGTTAAGAATTTATCTTCAAATATGGCTGGTGTTCTTTGTACAGCTTCGAAGAAAGCTATAAATAATGGTAATTGTAAAAATGAGAATAGACATCCTGATAATGGATTTATATTATGTTTTTTGTAAATCATCATCATTTCTTGTTGCTGTTTCATCATTGATTCTTGGTCTGTTTTGTTTTTATACTTATTCTTTAGTCTATCAAGTTCTGGTTGTGCTTTTTTTATTAACTCTGACTGTAATGCCGTCTTTTTAGTAACTGGGTATGCTAGTAATCTTATTATTAATGTTAATATTATTAATGATACTGCATAATTACCAACGTTCTTTCCAAAGAATATTAGTACGAATGCTAAAGGTTTTACAAATAAACTTGTCCATAATCCTTCATATTTACCAGATGTTATTTTAAAGTTTTCACATTTTGGTAATTTATCAACTTTTACTCCATTTTCTTTGTAAATCTTTATTGTTTCTTTATTTGTTGGCTGACAAATTATGTTTTTAGTCAAGTTTTGACCAGTGACTTCGTTTTTAACAGGCTTTTTATCTTTATCTGTTAATGTTGTTGTACATCCTGTTGTTATTAATAATAGTACTAATACTATGATTAATTTTATTTTATTTTTTTGTTTTAGCTTCATTATATGTGTCCTTTCCAATACTGTTTATTAGTGAAATGTAATCTTCTTCTAGTTCTTTATATAGTTTGTCTTCTGCACTTCCTCTTAATATTATAATATAATCTTTATGATTTATATAGTTTTTTTTGTAATTATCGACAATTGCTCTTATTTTTCGCTTATATTTGTTACGATAAACAGCATTTCCAAGTTTTTTACCAACTGATATTCCATATCTATTATATGGTAAGTTGTTTTCCTTATAATATATAATAAAACTTTTATTTTTACTTCTTTTACCTGTTTTTATAATATCTTCAAAGTCTCTAGCATTTTTTACAATATATAATTTTCTCAACTATATCACCTACTCGTATAATAGTTTTTGTAAGTGATTTATTTTTAATATTTTACTTACATAGACT
>CAVAJX010000084.1:0-3831 GCA_963589235.1 bacterium
GATGATATTTTTTCCATACCATCTTTAAAATTTGTTAATTTGTGATTTTATCCTGCTAAACTTCTACTTCTTCTTTATATTTAGAAGTATATAAATCAGTCTCATCAGGCTCATCTTTTTCACTTTCTTCCATTAAACTATTCATATCAGGCAAATCATCTATAGTAGATAAACCAAAATAATCTAAAAATTCACTTGTCGTTTCATATAAAATAGGTCTACCCGGTAAATCACTTCTACCTACTTCTTTAATAAATCCTTTCGCAACAAGCTTTCTAATTATTTGTGTAGAACCAACCCCTCGCATAGAATCAACTTGTATTCTAGTAACAGGTTCATTATAAGCAATAATTGCTAAAGTTTCTAACGCAGCCTGACTTAAAGTATTAGTTTCAGGATTTTCAAGTAACTTCTGATAATATTCACGATGTTCATATTTAGTAGTTAACTTAAATCTATTACCCAAAAAATCTATTCTAACCCCTCTTTCCTCATCTTCATAATCATGTTTTAATTCGTATAATAAATTTTTAGCATCAGCCTCATCTATCTTTAAAACATCTTCTATTTGCTCCAAAGTAAGACCTTCTTCACCAACAACAAATAAAAGTCCTTCTAATACAGCTTTCATATCTTACACCGCCTCACAAATAATATCATCAAAAGTATCATTTTGACTAATCTTAAGTTCTTTGTTCTTAGCCATTTCCAATATTGCTAAAAAAGTTGCCACTACATACTCCTTAGAAACAACTGGAAAAAGATCAAAAAATGATATTCTTTTCTTATTCTTTAATATTTTCTTTATCTCATACCTTCTAGAAGAAACAGATATTTCATTAACTGTAATCTTTGTTTGCAAAGGTTTATTATCACTTTTTCTTTCCAAAAACTTTTTAAAAGCATCAACCAAGTCATCTAATGTAACATCAGTAGTAATAGCTGTATTTTCTTCAATATAATTTCTTATATTTTCAGGTGACTTAGTATATATTTCTTTTCTTAAGTTTTCTCTGTCTTGAAAAACCTTAGTTATCTCCTTATATGCTTGATATTCCAACAACCTATTAACAAGTTCTTCTCTAGGATCTTCCTCTTCACCCTCTTCATTTTTTTCATTAGGAAGTAACAACTTAGATTTTAGTTCTATAAGTTCAGAAGCCATAACTAAATATTCAGAAGCAATTTCTAAATTAAATTTTTCCTGTAAATCTAAATAATTCATATATTGCTCTGTTATTTTTTCTATTTCAATATCCATTATATTCATCTTACTTTCTTTAATAAGATGAAGTAATAAATCTAATGGTCCTTCAAATTCATTAATTCTAAATTCCATGTTATCACTCATTTCAAACTTATATCCATTACAAGTATAACAAATTTTTAACATTAATAAAAATATATTTTTCTTTTTTCATAAAAAGTTTATAATATAATTAGGTGATTTTATGAAACAATTTACAATGCGTGATGAAAGTTTTACTTGCGAGAACTGCCATAAAGAAGTAAAACCTCTAGGCTATACAGCTAGAGATCATTGCCCATACTGTCTATATTCAAAACATGTCGACATAAATCCAGGAGACAGGCAAAACACTTGTAAAGGATTATTAAAACCTACAGGTATTGAAAAATATAAAGATACCTATAAAATTCTATATAAATGTGAAAAATGCCATAAAGAACATAAAAATATTATCGCAACAGACGATGATATGGAAAAAATAATAGAGATATCAAAAGTCAACTAATAGCAGTTGACTTTATTTTTATAAATAAATTTTTACAGCATTAGTAGTATATGTATTACCCTGACTATCACTTATATGGAACAATACATAATATTCTTTACTAGAATCAAAATCTTTAAATTCAAGCTCGAACTTTTTAGCTAAATCAAACTCATATCCGTTCATGGAACTAGAGCTTTCCCAATCAGTCGTATAATTACCAGCACTATCAAATATTTTGTAAGAAAAATTCCATAATTGAACAGATTTAAAATCTTTAAGTTCATAATTTAATTTAGGAGCAAATACTTCATCTCCCGAAATCATAGGAATAACAGAGGAAATATATCCTTTAGGATGATCATCATCAACAACAAATTCAATATATGCTGATTTCATTTCATAATTATCTGAAACACTTTCACCCCAATTTTGTAATATTGAAGGAATATAATACTTAACATAACCTTTACCTTTTTCAGACTCAAATACAGTTAAATAAACAGAATCAGTATCATCAGACGCTACAAGACCTTTTTTAGAAACAGTTGTACTAAAAGTATTACCAGAAACAGATACGTCTGTACCTTTAAATCTAGGAATATAGTAACCAGCATCTGCCTTTTCAAAAATAACATAATTAGCAGAACTATAATTTTCTGAAACGTCACTTGGTACAGTAACACTAACTATATTGTCATTTTTAACCTCTGGAACATTGTCAGAAAGTCTCCAATTACTTGAACTATTACCAGTAAGTTTATTAGCAAAATTAGAAATAAAATTAGTATATTCTTCAGCAAAATCAAATTGTTTATATAGACTTATCATTTTATCAATATATTCTTTATTTTCGTAAGGAAAATATATTGATATACCATAAGTATTTTCTAAATCAGTAGTTTGATATACAACAAAATCATTAATATCATTTTTTAAATTATCGATTTTAGTAGAATAATTACTAGGCATTTTATCAGCCAAGTCATATAGATCAACTAAATCATAAATACTACTAGCACTAACTTTACCAAATGATTTAGCAGAATTTCTTGAACGCGAAACGTTAGAAAATTCAATTGATAAATTATCATCTAAGTCTTTAAATAAATCATTAATTTTAGATTCAACATCAGAAACTTTAGAAAGATCAAGTAAAGACAAGGTTACACCTTTAGTTACATAATCGGTAGTATAATATTCTTTATAATAATTAATAATAGACTCTCCCATATCAGTAACACTAGTTTTACTTGTAACATCTGAAAGAAAAGAATAATCCCATCCATAACCGGGTTCAACTTCCTGTGAAGCAACCATATAATTAGCATAATCAGATAATGCATCAGCAACTTCAATACTCGACATTAAACAAGCATCAAACCCTATCATTTCTAATTTCTTTCCATTAAATTTACTATTACTTAAACCTTGTTTAAGTTTAGCCAAAGTCAAAGCACCAATATAATTTTCATCTTGTCCATAACCATAAACAGGTCCACCACCATGATCCCAAAGTATCAAACTATATTTTGAACTTTTATAATTATTATAAGCATAATCTAAAAAAGTAGTTAAATTATTAGGATCAGTCATATTACTTTTTTCATATTCTTGAACCAGCTCCAGTCCAGAATCAGTAACTCTAAAAATAGCATTTTTATCATCAGGTATTTCTTCTGATAACCATTTTTTGGTACCACCTGTATAAATCAGAAAATTTACATCATCAAAATTCATACCAGATGCTTTTATCTCATCAATATCCAAACTAGCTGCTCCATATTCAGACTCCAAATTAGAACCAATCATATAAAGCATTATAGTTCTTTTATTAGAAAAAAGAGAAGGTACATCAAAAATAACGGCAAAAACAATAACTGCAACAACACATGCACCAATCAAGCCTAGTTTATTAAATTTCATTGTGTTATTTCTATTATTAAAAGAATTCATATTAATATTTAAGTTTTGATTAGAATAATTTTGTCCATATCCATAATTAGAATTCATATTATTAGGTGAATTTACATTATTCCAATTATTATAATTATTATTTTGATTATTAGAAACACTAGTATTAGTAAAACCATTATTA
>CAVAJX010000085.1:0-25575 GCA_963589235.1 bacterium
TTCCCTAATTATTATTTTAATTTTAATGTAACATTTTTGCTAATTATTCACATTTCCCTTGTAAAATAAAGTAAAACAACGTTGAAAAAAACGCTTTATTTAGTTATAATAATAAATGATTGAAATTATAGGAGTGATAAAATGGCTTTAAAATATGATGAGACATCGATAAAAATACTAGAAGGATTAGAAGCAGTAAGAAAAAGACCTGGTATGTATATCGGTTCAACAGACAAACGAGGATTACATCATTTAGTATGGGAAATTGTTGATAACGCAATAGATGAGGCCATTAATGGATTTGGTGATTACATAAAAGTAACTATTCATAAAGATAAATCTGTAAGTGTTGAAGATCATGGTCGTGGAGTTCCAACTGGAATGCATGAATCAGGTAAATCAACCCCAGAAGTAATATATACAGTACTACATGCCGGTGGTAAATTCGAAAGTGATGGCTACAAAGTTTCAGGTGGATTACATGGTGTTGGTAGTAGTGTCGTTAATGCTTTATCAAAATGGATGGAAGTAACTATTAAAAGAGATAAGAAAGAATATTATATCCGTTTCGAAAATGGTGGTCATGTTGCTGTACCATTAAAAGAAATAGGTACATCTAATAAAACCGGAACAACAGTTAGATTTTTACCAGATGATGAAATATTCACAACAACAAATTTTTCATATACAACCATCTGTGAAAGAATGCAAGAAAGTGCTTATCTTTTAAAAGGAATAACCCTAGAAGTAGTTGATGAAGAAGACGAAAGAAATGCTAAGTTCCATTATGAAAGAGGTATTGAAGAATTTGTAGAAGAAATAAATAAAGGAAAAAATGCTCTTCATAAAGTATTAGCTCTTTCTGGAACAAAAGAAAAAATTGAAGTTGATATAGCGATGCAATATACTGATTCATATAATGAAAATATTGTTAGCTTTGTAAATAATGTTAAAACTATCGACGGTGGATCACATGAAGTAGGGTTTAAAACAGCTTTAACCAAAGTATTTAATGATTATGCTAAAAATAATAACTTTGTAAAAGGCAAAGAAAAAGCCTTTGAAGGCAGTGATGTTAGAGAAGGACTAACCGCTGTTATTAGTTTAAAAATACCAGAAGCTATTCTTCAATTTGAAGGACAAACTAAAGGAAAACTTGGAACACCTCAAGCTAGAGTAGCCGTAGAAAATATTGTAACTGATCAAATAAGAACATTCTTAGAAGAAAATAAATCTATCGCAACTGAAATAATAAATAAAAGTTTACGTAGTAAAATAGCTCGTGAGGCCGCTAGAAAAGCTCGTGAAGAAGCTCGTAAAGGTACTAAGAAAAACAATAAAGAACGTTCTCTTTCTGGAAAACTTGCTCCAGCTCAAAGTAAAGATAAAGATAAAAAAGAATTATTCTTAGTCGAAGGAGATTCAGCAGGTGGCTCTGCTAAACAAGGAAGAGATAGACGTTACCAAGCGATTCTTCCGTTGAGAGGTAAAGTTTTAAATACTGAAAAAACTAAAGAAGAAGATATCCTTAAAAATGAAGAAATCAATACTATGATATATACTATCGGTGCTGGCTACGGTTCTAATTTTGATATTAAAGACTGTGAATACAGTAAAGTAATAATCATGTCCGATGCTGATGAAGATGGAGGACATATTCAATGTCTATTACTAACATTCTTCTATCGTTATATGAAGCCATTAATAGAAGATGGAAGACTTTTCGTAGCTTTGCCACCATTATTTAAGATTCAATCTGGAAAGAACATCGAATACGCTTATACAATTGAAGAAATGCAAGCTAAAAGTAAAGGCAAAAAATGTGAAATACAAAGATATAAAGGTCTTGGTGAAATGAACGCCGATCAGTTATGTGAAACAACTATGAAACCAGGAAGTAGAACTTTGATAAGAGTAAATATTGAAGATGCACAACTTGCTGAAAAACGTGTTTCAATTCTTATGGGCGATGATGTTCCACCAAGAAAAGAATGGATAGAGGAAAACGTTGAATTCTCATTAGAAGATGACTATGCAATTAATTAAAAGGAGTAGGTTAAAATGGCAAAAACAAAAACAGAAGAAATAATAGAGAAAATCTTTGACTATACATTAGAAGACATCATGGGTGAACGCTTTGGTAGTTATTCAAAGTACATAATTCAAGACCGTGCTATACCAGATGCCAGAGATGGATTAAAGCCAGTTCAACGCCGTATCCTTTATTCAATGTATAAAGAAAAAAACACTTATGATCATGGTTATCGAAAAAGTGCCAAAACCGTTGGTGACGTAATTGGTAATTATCATCCACATGGTGATAGTTCTATATATGATGCCATGGTACGTATGTCTCAACCTTGGAAAACAAGATTACCATATATAGATATGCATGGAAATAATGGTTCAATTGATGGTGACTCTCCAGCTGCTTATCGTTATACTGAAGCAAGACTTTCAAAAATCAGTAATGAAATGCTTAGAGATATCGATAAAAATACTGTTGAGTTCGCTCCAAACTTTGACGATACAACAGTAGAGCCAACTGTATTACCAGCAAGATTTCCAGCTCTTTTAGTCTATGGTGCTCAAGGAATATCAGCAGGTTACGCTACTAATATTCCACCACATAACTTAGGAGAAATAATCGAAGCTACTATCTATAGATTGGATCATCCTGACTGTACCCTAGAAGAATTAATGCAATATGTAAAAGGTCCAGACTTTCCAACCGGAGCTATAGTAGAAGGAATTGATGGCATAAAAGATGCCTATACAACAGGTCGTGGAAAAATTAACATCAAAAGTAAATATACCTTTGAAGAAGAAAAAGGTAAATTATCACTAGTAATTACAGAAATACCATTTGAAACAAACAAAGCTTTACTAGTTAAAAAGATAGATGACATTAGAATTGATAAAAAAATAGATGGTATAGTAGAAGTACGTGATGAGTCAGCCGCTGATGTTAGAGTTGTTATAGACTTAAAGAAAACAGCTAATAAAGAACTTATCATAAATTATTTATTAAAAAATACTGACATGCAAATAAGTTATAACTTTAACATGGTCTCAATTGTTAATAGACGTCCCAAACTACTTGGTCTTTCGCAAGCACTTGATGCTTTCATAATTCATCAAAAAGAAGTTGTAAAAAGAAGAACCGAATTTGACCTAGCTCATGCTAAAGCTAGATATCATATCGTAGAAGGTTTAATTAAATGTATTTCTATCTTAGACGAAGTAATTAAAGTAATTAGAGCTTCTAAAAATAAACAAGATGCTAAAATGAACTTAGTAAAAGAATTTGAATTTACTGAAGAACAAGCAGAAGCAATTGTTATTTTACAATTATATCGTTTAACTAATACAGACGTAGTAGCCTTAGAAAATGAAAAGGCATCTTTAGAAAAAATAATCAAAGGATTAAGTGCCATTCTTGGTAGTGAAGAAGTATTAAAATCTGTAATGAAAAAAGATTTGAGTGACGTTAAAGAAAATTATCCAACACCAAGAATTACAGAAATAAAAGATCAAATAACAGAAATTAAAATAGATACAACTGCTATGATACCTAAAGAAGATGTCGTTGTATTAGTAACCAAAGATGGCTATATTAAAAGAACATCATTCCGTAGTTACACAGCTTCTAATCCAGAAGATATAACCATAAAAGAAAATGACTACATCATTGGAATATATGAAATGAATACAACTGATACATTATTACTATTCACAACATCTGGAAATTACTTACATATACCAGTTCATATAATTCCTGATTTAAAATGGAAAGACATGCCAAAGCATGTAAGCAATATAATTGAAATGTCATCAGAAGAAAGTATTGTCTCATCCATTCCTGCATACAGCTTTGAAAGTGATAAAAATGTCATTATCGCAACACATGATGGTATGATTAAACGTTCAAAACTAAAAGAATTTAAATTACAACGTTATTCAAAAGCTACAAGTTGTATGAAATTAAAAGATAATGACTATGTAATTGCTAGCTTCATAGAAACAAGTCCATACTTATTCCTAACAACAGATTCTGGCTATGGACTAAGCTTTAAAACTGAAGAAGTTCCAGTTGTTGGTGTAAAAGCATCTGGTGTAAAAGGAATAAAACTTAAAGATGATAACTTAGTATCAGTAAATCAATATGATCCAGAAAAAGATGAATTTATTTCTATCATTACTGAAAAAGGTACTGGAAAAAGAGTAAGACTAAGCGACTTTGAAGTATCAACAAGAACTCGTCGCGGACTACAAGTAATAAGAGAAGTAAAAACTAATCCATACAAAATATTAAAGACATTTATTACAGATTCTAGAAACTACATTGGTCTAAAAAATTCAGATATTAATAAGTATAAATTAACTGAGTTACCAATAAGCGATCGTCATTCTACTGGTAGTCAAATAACTAAACATAATATAACAGATGCATATTTAGATGCAGTCTTAGTAAGAAATAATAAAGAACAAATTAACTTGATTTCTGAAGAAGAAGTAAGTGTCAAAGAAGAAGTAGAAGAGGTAAAACCTAAAAAAGAAAGAATATCCCTAAAGGAGATAGATGATCGTCTAATGACTATAGATGATTTCCTAAAATAATATGGCTAATATAGATTATGAAAAGATAAATAAATATTTGAATAGCTACTGTTCCGAAATGGATGAGAGTTACTTTCTAAAAAATATAAGTGTTTTATATAATCTTACTCTTTCCTTAGACTTTAAATTAAAAACTTCTGTTGTAACAGATAGAAAGGTAAGAGCGGCACTAAAAGAACCAACAGAATATTTTACTTTGATAGAAAGCTTAGACTTGGTTGATAAGTACTTAACTGAAAAGCTTCCAATGTACAAGAAAGATTTTAACAAAGCTATGACCTCTGGAACATTAAATATAGTAGATCCAGATGACGATGAAGCAACTGACTTAGAAAGCTATACTGGCATTGATGAACAAGAACATCATGTTATAAATGTAGTATTAGCTCATACTGCTGAAGATTCAAAAACAATCATTCATGAATTTTTACATGATATAAATAGTAAAGAAAAAGAAAACAAATCAAGAAGATATATTTCGGAGGCTATATCAATATATTTTGAACTAGATATGAATAATTTCATGCTTGAGCAAGGTGTAAGTCAAGAAGATATAGCCTCACTTTTAATGTATAGATTAGATGATTGTTATCATTGCTGTGAGGATATACTTGTTGTTTTGCCGTTCTTATATTACTTTTATAATTTAGGTCAAATAGATGAAAATTCATATCAAAAAATGTTGGTTTTTAAACTATTACCAAGACCGAGCGATGAAAAAAATTTTAATGCTATGTTAAGTGACTTTCAAAAAATTATTGAAAGGAGACCAGATTATAATCCATTACGTACCTTTAGTTATGTAATTGGAACAATGGTAGCGTTATATGGAATAAATCAAGGAGAAGATTTCCGTCAAAAAATGGCTGAATTAAATGACTTAGCTAATTCTGGAAACGTTAAAAATATATTTAGTCATATTGGTATTGATATTTATAATAAGAATTGCATTAAACAAATAGATGAAGGTCTAGACAAAGGCATAAATATAATAAGTACAGCTATTAACAAAAGAAGTTCAAAAGAAAAGTAAAGGACTTCTTTTTCTGTTTTCTAAAACATAATATTATACAGGTGATATTATGTCTAAAGAAACATTTAAAGCTTTTGCAAGAAGCCATCCTGAGTTAGCAACATCAGTTCAAAAAAATAATACTACTTGGCAAAAACTCTATGAAATATATGAAATCTATGGTGAAAGCAGTAATATCTGGAATACTTATATAACACCAAGTACTGCTGCTAGTTCTCTAAGAACAACTTCAACATCTGCCGCAACTTCATTTAAAGACTTATTTAATACTGTCAAAAATATAGATCTAAATTCCGTACAAAAAGGTGTTGAAAATCTTCAAAAAACAATAGGTATTCTTCAAGATATTGGCTTTACAAATACTAAAGGTGCCCAGAACTTATATGAGCCAAGACCAATATATAAACATTTTGAGGACTAATACTTATGGACTTATATACAATTAATTATATAAAGAAAAATCCTATGATTTATACATACTTAAGAGAAAACTCCTACTGGTATAAATATCTAAATAGAAGTTCCATCTACCTAAAACAAGTAGAGAAAGAAGCCAAGAAAAAATATAAACTAACTACTACTGATAGAATAGAAAAAATATCAAATAGTATAAGTTTAGTTTCTAATATTTTAGATGTACTTAAATAAAAATTATGATAAAATAAAATTATGGAAGAGTTAATAGAAAAAATAGAAAAATTAAAAAAAGAACTTGATAATACTGAGCAAGTTCAAAAAATAAAAGAATTAAATAAAAAAATAAAAGAATGTGAAGAACTTCAAAGAGAAATACAAAAATATCATGATACACATAGTGAAAAAATAAAAGAGGAGATTTATAAAAATAACTTATATCAAGAATATAAAAGATCTGAAACAGAACTTAATATTTTGATTTTACAAATAAATAATGAATTAAAGAAAATAAATAACAAGGGTAAGTGTGGCTTATGAAAGTAATTTCGGGTATTTATAAAGGAAGAACTATAAAAGGATACGACATGAATGGAACTAGGCCAACAATGGATAGAGTGAAAGAAAGCCTTTTCGCAACTATTCAAGATGAAATAAAAGATAGTATTGTATTAGACTTATTTTCAGGAACTGGTTCATTGGCAATAGAGTCACTTAGTCAAGGAGCAAAAACTGCTTATGCTATTGATAAAAGTAAAGAAGCAGTAAAAACAATAAACGAAAATATTAAAACAATAGGAGTAAATAACTGTAAAGTTATCATGTCTGATTACACAAATGCCATAATGAATTTTAAAGAACAACAACTTAAATTTGATATAGTATTTTTAGATCCGCCATATAAAACAGATTATATTGAAAAAAGCCTAAATTTAATAATGGAAAATGATATTTTAAAAGATACTGGTCTAATTGTTTGTGAGACTGATGATTTAGATAAAATAATTTACCCGGTGAAGTCATTAAAAGAAGTAAAGTCAAAAAAATATGGTGATATTAGGGTAGTTATATTAGAAAAAGTATGATAAAATATCAATAGAATAGAAAATTTAGGTGATGCTAATGAAATTGAATAATAAGGGTTTCGCAATATCTACGGTTTTATATTCATTATTAATAATGGTGTTTTTAATTGTCACACTAATGATGAGTATAATGGCTTCAAATCGTAAGTCTAATCGTAATTTAGTTACAACTATAGAAGAAGAGTTAAATAGGTATAGTGAAAATGCAACAACTATAGCTTTTAATGATGCCTCTCCAAATGAATATCAGACATATACAGTACCATTTGGCCAATCAGGCTGGTACAAAATAGAACTTTGGGGTGCTTCAGGTGGAAGTACGGATACAAAATCAGGAGGAAAAGGTGCATATACATCTGGCTTAATTTATCTATCAGAAAATCAAAAACTTTATTTTTTTATAGGCGGAACTACAAATAGTACTGCTGGTGGCGCAAACGGTGGTGGCACCGGCGCTGGAACAGGAATGGGTGGCGGTGGAGCAACTGATGTTAGAACATTATCAGGCGACTGGAACAATACCGATTCTTTAAAAACTAGACTAATGGTTGCCGCCGGCGGTGGCGGAGCCGATGGCTTTAATGGTGGTGCCGATGGTGGTGATGCTGGTGCTCTAGTAGGAAAGCCTGGACAAAGCAATATCTCATCTAGTAATTATACCAATGCTGGATATGGTAGCCAAAAAGGACCAATTATTACAAGTATACTTGGCAACAGCGGTCTTGTAAAACATTGTAATTCTGGATATATAACTGATGATGATCAAGGAAATATAAAAAAGGCTTGCGGTAAATTGGGAATTGGTGGCTACGCAACAAATGGTGAAGGTGGCGGTGGCGGAGCTGGTTACTTTGGTGGCGGTGCCGGCTCTTCAGACAATAGTACTGTTGCTGGTTCAGGTGCTGGCGGTTCATCGTTCATAGCTGGCTATTCAGGTACTTTATACAGCTATAAATGGGCCGATGTAACTACATCCGATATTAAAGGCTATGAAGGAGAAACCTATTATACTGAAACATCTAGATATTTTATCGATGGACAAATGATAGAAGGCGTAAATGAAGGAAACGGTAAAGCCAGAATAGAACTAGTATCTACCGCTTCAGAAGATACAAAACCAACAATAAAAAACAGCAAATTAAATAATGTACGATATATTAAAAGCTGTACATCTGGTACATCTGACGACCAAGAAAACATTACCTGGTCAGAAGTAGCAACTATGCAAAATGGAGTTAATATAGCTGCTAATAAAGGAGTTAATAGTGTCACTGATGTTACAATGTCTTCATCAGAAAGTGCTAATGTAACTGACGGTGATGTAGAAACCTTATATACGGGTACAAGAGACACCTCATCAAGTACTAGTGCTTGCTCAATAATAGATTTAGGTTCAACACAAAATTTAGATGAAATAACTGTATTTCATAATCCAACAGTTTCGAACAAAAAAAGTTACAAAGAAAGCTTACAAGTATCATCGGACAATAGTACTTGGGTAACTCTAATATCCTCTGACGGTGAAGGACTACCAGGAAGCTCTTCTGGAATTAGATACACAGCATGGGATTTGGACTATCAAGCAAATTTACCAAACGGAATATACCAAATTCAATCAGCTTTATCACAAGTTAGTAGAGGTTTATCAGCAGCTAATAACAATATTGGAACAGAAACTAGTTTATATTCCGAACGCCATGTTAAACTAGCTTTGTTTGGCACTCAAGATTTATCTCAAGATTGGGCAGTTACTTACTTAGGACAAACGGGAAATGATACTTATAGATTGGTCGAAACGGCATCTAACCGTGCACTTCAAATAAAAGATAGTTTGGGAACAGCCGGAACTGCTGTGAATACTTCATCAGGCTATGGAAGTTATGATGAAGAAAATAACCAATCAGGATATAATTGGACACAATGGCATATAGTTTCACTTGGCGATGGTACTTATACAATTAAATCAGAAGTTGGAGGAAATTGTCTTTCTACTACAGTCAATAACTACAATACAGATTCAGATATTAATATAGATGTTTGCAATAATTCATTACAACAACGTTGGATTTTTAAAGCAACAAGTTTCTAAAAAGAGTATTTTACATAGTACTCTTTTTCTTTTTTAAAAAATTAGCACAAACAGTTGACAAGTGCCAAAAAAAGTCATAAAATACAATTAGCACTAGTAAAATGGTAGTGCTAGGAGGTTGATTTAAAATGCTAACAGCAAGACAAAACAGCATTCTAAAATTAATAATTGAAAAATATATAAAGGAAGCTAAGCCAATAGGCTCAAAAGTAATATCAAAAGCCTTAAAATGTTCAAGTGCTACAGTACGTAATGAAATGGCAGCCCTTGAAAATGCTGGCTTGCTAGAAAAAACCCATACATCATCAGGAAGAGTTCCGAGTGAAGCTGGTTATAGGTACTATGTCGATAACCTAATGGAGTTAAAAAAGATGAATGCTGAAGACATGTTAAAGTTACAAATTGTTTTCAGAAATCAACAATTAGCCTTATCTGATGTAATAACTAAAAGTTTGCAGGTTATATCAGATATCACGAATTATACTACTGTAGTACTTGGTAGTACCTCTCATGAGAACCTTCTTAAACAAATAGAAGTAGTTCCTATTGATGATGCTAGTATGATCGTAATTATAGTAACCGATAAAGGACACGTTGAACATAAGAGTATAAAGCTTCAAGATGTTTCATTGGATGAAGTCAAAAAAACTGTCGGTCTAATAAACAACCTCATAACAGGTACTCCAATAGATGAAGTAAGTAAAAAATTAGAGTATGAGATAAAGCCTATTATTGGAAAATATGTAAAACAACATGAACAATTATACAACGCTTTTTATCATGTGTTTAATGATTTTACAAATCAAGAAGTCAATGTTGTCGGAAGACACAAAATATTGGAACAACCAGAATTCAGTACCAATATCGAAAAAATAAAAAATATATATAATAAGTTAGAAGATAAAGAAGTACTTCGTCGTATTGAAGAAGACGATGATAATAATATTAAAGTTTACATTGGTACAGAAAGTAATATTGATGATGATGTTACTGTTATTAAGACAAAGTTTAAAACTGATACCGAAGAAGGTACAATAGCAATCATTGGTCCAAAGAGAATGGAATATAATCAAGTTGTTTCCATGCTAGAATACATGAGAGAAAATATTGAAAGGTAGGAAAGTATGAATCAAGAACAAGAAAAGATAGAAGAACTAACAGTAGAACAACCTACTGAAGAAAAATGTAATTGTGAAAATTGTGAATGTCATCATGACAAGAAAAAGAAAAAAAATAAAAAAGAAGAAGAATTAACATTAAAAATTGCTGAATTAGAAAAGTTAAATCAAGAATTAACTGATAAAGTAAAATTAGCTCAAGCAGAATTAGTTAACTACCGTCGCCGTAAAGATGAAGAAACAGCAAATATGTTAAAATATTCAAATCAAAATTTAATTATGGAAATACTTCCAATACTAGATAATTTTGAAAGAGCTATTAAATTAGATGATAATGATTTAACCGATGAATTATCTAAGTTCTTAGCTGGCTTTAAAATGATGTATGCATCATTAAATGAAGCTTTAAAAAAGTTTGGAGTTGAAGAAATATCTAGAGTAGGAGAAATCTTTGATCCAAGTAAAGAACAAGCACTAATAACTGATAGTTTAGAAGATCATCAAGAAGATGAAGTGCTTGAAGTATTATTAAAAGGTTATAAACTAAAAGACAGAGTCATAAGACCTGCCTCAGTAAAAATAAATCAAATATAAATATAAAGGAGAGATAAAATATGAGTAAAATTATTGGTATCGATTTAGGTACAACAAATTCATGTGCAGCTGTACTAGAAGCCGGAGCTGCCAAAGTAATTCCAAATCCAGAAGGTGGAAGAACAACTCCATCAGTTGTTGCCTTCAAAAAAGGAGAAAAAATCGTTGGTGAATCAGCAAAACGTCAAGCCTTAACTAACCCTAACACAGTATCTTCAATTAAGAGAAAAATGGGAACTAGTGAAAAAGTAGAACTAGAAGGTAAGAAATATACTCCAGAAGAAATTTCAGCTATGATTCTTTCATACATTAAAGATTATGCTGAAAGTTATTTAGGAGAAAAAGTTACAAAAGCTGTTATTACAGTTCCAGCATACTTCAACGATGCACAACGTCAAGCTACTAAAAACGCTGGTAAAATTGCTGGCTTAGAAGTGGAAAGAATTATCAATGAACCAACTGCCGCTGCCTTGGCATATGGCCTTGAAAAAGATGAAGGACAAACAATTTTAGTATACGATTTAGGTGGAGGAACATTTGATGTTTCAATTCTTGAATTAGGTGATGGTGTTTTCGAAGTTAAAGCAACAGCCGGTAATAACCATTTAGGTGGAGATGACTTTGATGAAAGAGTTATCGAATACTTAGTAAAAGAATTCAAAAAAGAAAACGATGTAGACTTATCAAAAGATAAAATGGCTATGCAACGTTTAAAAGAAGTAGCAGAAAAAGCTAAAAAAGACTTATCAGGAATGGTATCAACTCAAGTATCAGCACCATTTATTGCTAAAGGTGATGATGGAGAACCTCTACACTTAGATATGACATTAACAAGAGCTAAATTTGAGGATTTAATATCTGATTTAGTAGAATCAACTCTAGATCCAGTTAAAAAAGCTTTAAAAGATGCTAAGATGACAAAGAAAGATATTGATAAAGTAATTTTAGTAGGTGGATCTACTCGTGTACCTATGGTATATGATTTAATAACTAAAGAATTAGGAAAAGAGCCAAGCCGTGAAGTTAACCCTGATGAAGTAGTTGCCATGGGTGCTGCTATTCAAGGTGGAGTTTTAACTGGTGATGTTAATGACATCGTATTACTTGATGTTACACCATTATCATTAGGGCTTGAAACTTTAGGTGGAGTTATGACAACACTAATTCCAAGAAATACAACAATTCCAACATCAAAGAAAGAAGTATTCTCAACTGCTGCTGATAATCAACCTGCTGTTGATATTCATATCTTACAAGGTGAACGTCCAATGGCTGCTGATAACAAAACATTAGGAAACTTCCAATTAGGAAACATTCCACCAGCACCAAGAGGAGTACCACAAATTGAAGTTAGATTCGATATTGATGCAAACGGAATTGTTAACGTAACAGCAAAAGATTTAGGAACAAATAAAGAACAATCAATTACTATAACTTCAAGTACAAATCTTTCAGATGAAGAAATTGAAAGAATGCGTAAAGAAGCTGAAGAAAATAAAGAAGCGGATGAAAAACGTAAAGAAGAAGCTGAAATTAAAAACGAAGCTGAACAAATGGTTTTCCAAACAGAAAAAGCTATTAAAGATTTAGGAGATAAAGCTGACAAGAAAGAAGTAGAAGAAGCTGAAGACCTAATCAAAGACTTAAAGAAAGCTCTAGAAAAAGGCGATATTGAAGAAATCAAAGAAGAAAAAGAAAAACTTCAAGAAAAAGCTATGGCTCTAGCAACAAAAGTATATGAACAAGCTGCTAAAGAACGTCAACAAGAAGAAAACGAAGACGAAAAAGAAGATGACGAAAAAGAAACAAAAAAGAGCAAAAAGAAAGATGACGACGTAAAAGAAGCAGATATTGAAGAAGAATAAAATCAGAAAGGAACAAATAAGAAGTAGTCTCCATTTAAGAACTACTTCTTATTCCTAATTTAATAAAGAGGTGGAACAACATGGCTGATAAAAGAGATTATTATGAGGTGCTTGGTGTAAGTAAAAGTGCCAGTGCCGATGAAATAAAAAGTGCTTTTCGTAAAAAAGCCAAACAATATCATCCAGACTTAAATAAAGATGATCCAAATGCCGCCGAGAAATTCAAAGAAGCTCAAGAGGCATATGAAGTACTATCAGATGAATCAAAACGTAAAATGTATGATCAATATGGTCATGCTGGCGTTAATAATTCTTATGCCGGAGGCGGATCTGGCTTTGGAGGATTTGATGCTTCAGGTTTTGACTTTGGCGATATCTTTGATTCTTTCTTTGGTGGAGCAACATCCAACTTTGGTGGCTTTTCAAACTTTGGCGGTTCATCATCTAGTTCAAGGGCAACACGTGGAAGCGACGTTTTAATGAGAATGAATCTTGATTTTGAAGAAGCTATCTTTGGAACTGAAAAGAAATTCAATTTAGACGTAGTTGAAGATTGTGAAGAATGTCATGGTAAAGGTGGCTTTGACCCAGAAACATGTGAAACCTGTCATGGCACAGGTACTGTAACTAGTCAAAGACAAACAATCTTAGGTTCATTTCTTTCAAAAGCACCATGTCCCGACTGTGATGGTAAAGGAAAAATTTATAAAAGAAAATGTAGTGAATGTAACGGTAAAGGAAAAATTAAGAAAAATAAACGTATTACTATTAATATTCCAGCCGGTGTAAATACTGGAGATAGGCAAAGAGTATCTGGCAAAGGAAATCCTGGTGCAAATGGTGGACCAAATGGAGACTTATATTTAGAATACGTAGTGTCAGAACACGATTATTACGTTCGTGACAACGATGATATCTATTTAGAAGTTCCAATTACAATCACTGAAGCTATCTTAGGATGCAAAAAAATGATACCTACATTATATGGAAATGTAAAATTAACAATCTCAGCCGGTACAGATTCAGGAGAAAAACAAAAGATAAAAGGTAAAGGCGTAAACAACGAATATCGTCGTCATAAAGGTGATATGTATGTAGTATTTAAAGTTTACGTACCAAAGAAATTAAATAAAGAACAAAAAGCTTTAATTGATAAGCTTTCACAAACTGACCTTAGTACCAAAGAAGTAAATGAATTTGATCGTTTTGTAACAAATAATTAACTGATACAAAAAATGTATCAGTTTTTCTTTTTAAAAATTGTTGCAAAAGCAACACAAAAAAAATAACATATATGATACAATTAATTAGACTAAGGAGGAACAAAATGACAAAAGGTGATAAATATACAAAAGAAATATTACAAAGAATTTTGGATGAAGGCTGTCTAGATAAAAATCCTAGACCATGTTACGCAGACGGGACACCAGCGTATACTTTGAGTGTTAATCATGGTATGTGTACATACGATTTAACCAAAGGAGAAAGTCCTTTAGTAACACTAAGACCCATTGCTGTAAAAGCATCAATTGCAGAAATATTATGGATATATCAAAAAGAAAGTAATGACCTAGTCGTATTTGATGAACTACTAGGCAAAAATACATGGGATGAAAATCATGAAATTAATAACTGGTGGAAAGACTGGGCCTTAAAGGATGAATCTGGTAATTATTTATTAAATAAAGCAGGACATCCATACATAGGCTCTTGTTACGGAGAAACAGTTAGAAAACATAAATTAGTAAAAAAATTAATTAAAGATATTAAAGAAAATCCTGATGGTAGAAGACATATAATTAGTTTATGGCAAGAACCTGACTTTAATAAACCTCATGGATTAAAACCTTGTGCCTTTTTGACAGAATGGAATGTTCGTCATGAAAAAGATGGAATAGATTATTTAGATATGTGTTTAGTTCAACGTTCAAGTGATTTTGCAACAGCAGGATGTATTAATCAGGTTCAATATATTGTATTATTAAATCTTATTGCTAGACACTTAAATTTAACACCAGGAACATTTACTTGGTTCTACAATAATATTCAAATTTATGATCATCATATTGAACAAGCAAAAGAATTAATAAGAAGAGAACCAGTTGAATGCAGTCCAAGTATCTGGCTAAATCCAGATAAAAAGAATTTCTATGACTTTACTGTTGCTGATATAAAAGTAGTAGATTATCCAAGAGATAAAATAAAAGAACAAAATCCTCAATTAAAATTTGATTTAGGTATTTAACATGGCAACAATATCAATGATTGCAGCAATAGGAAAAAATAATGAACTTGGAAAAAATAATAATCTCATATGGCATATATCTGAAGATTTAAAATTTTTTAAGAAAGAGACGCTTAACAAAAAGGTCATTCTTGGTAGAAAGACATTAGAGTCTCTACCGGGTCTTTTAAAAGGAAGGACTCATTTAGTTTTAACAAGTAAACATCTTGAAGAAAGTGAAAATCTAAAAGTATTTAAAAGTATAGAGGATCTTTTAAAATACATAGATACTTTAGACGAAGAGGTAATAGTAATAGGCGGTGGAAAAATTTACAAGGATTTTTTACCATATGCAAATAAATTAATTTTGACAGAAATAAATGATACTAAAGATGCAGATACATATTTTCCTGATTTTGATAAGAAAAAATATGAAAAAAAAATCTTATGTACTCATAATGAATCAGGTATAGAATATAAACATGTAATATATAAGAAAAAAAGTTACTAATATTAGTAATTTTTTTAAATTAAAAATTGAGTTTTTTCCAAAAATATTGTATGATTAAATAGAATAATAGATGGGATGTGTTAGTATGAATATGAAATTATTTGGTAGTATGGCTTTCGCTATATGTGCCTTAGGTTACTTGGTTCTTATATTACTTATGTATTTCAATAAAAAAAGAACAGGTGATCTTCAAAGTAAGATCTTTGGTATTTTACTTTACTTAGGTATATTATTATCATTATGTGAAATAGGATATACATATGGTCTATCTATTGCTTCAACAAATCCTAAACTTGCAGAAATAGCCTGTAGAATTTATACAATAGGTGACTTGGTTTGGATTAATTTATTAATATACTACTTAGTAACATTATTTGAAAAATATGATGATAAAGCAAAAGAAAAAAAACACAATCTAATTACCTTCCTGGTTCTATTAATCATTGCTGTAGTAATGGTAGTAATATCAATGTCTTTGCCAATTGAATTTAAAAGCTCAAAATCAGGTCTTTATAATTATGCTGGTCCAAGTACATACATTGCTTATTTTGATGGAATTGTTTTATTGGTAACCATTTTAATTGTAATGATATTTAAAGGCAAAAGCATTCCAAAAAGTCAAAAAAGGCCAATATATTTTTCCATTGTCTTATTCATGGCTATAATATTACCACAAATAATATTAGATTACGATTATAATACTATAACTTTCATGTTAGTATTTATGGCTTCAACATTATATTTTACAATTGAAAGTCAAGATAATAAACTTATTCAAGAATTAAAATTGTCCAAAGAAAAAGCAACAATAGCTGATAAAGCTAAAACAGAATTTTTAATAAACATGTCTCACGAAATTAGAACACCAATGAGTACGATTTTAGGATTTAGTGAAGTATTATTAAATGAAAATCCTTTAACAGAAGATGTTGCAAGACGGGATACCGAAAATATATATGAAGCAAGTAATATTTTATCAGAATTAATTGATTCTATATTAGATATATCATCATTAGAAAGTAATAAAGAAATAGAAGTAAATGAAACATATAACATTGAAGAATTAACAAGAAAAATAGAAGAAGAAATTATTACTAAGTCCAATGACAATGTTGACTTTAACATTATATTGAATGAAAATATACCCAAAAACTTCGTTGGAGATGACAAAAAAATTCAAAAAATACTTAGTAATATAACTAACTATTTATTGGAAGGAACCCAGTCAGGATTAATAACACTAACAGTTGATTATAAAAAAATAGAAAAAGAAAACTATCAGTTAATATTTAAAATATCTAGTAATAATTGTTTTATTTCTGAAGAAAAATTTGATATAGAATTCAATGACTTTGTAAAATTAGGTGACCATAGTAGTGATAATACAATTGAAATAGAAGACTTAAAACTTATAATTGCTAAAAAATATATTGATTTATTAAATGGACGAGTTGCATTTAAAAATATAAGTAGTAATCATTGTGAATGTACAATTTTCTTTGTACAAGAAATAGGTAATGAAAAAAATTTAAACGTAGATAGTATAAAAACTCCTTCAACTAAGAAAAAAATATTAATTGTTGATAGTAATAGAGTAAATCATATAATTATAAGTAAACTGTTAGAAAAATATCATTTCAATATATCCAGTGCATATACAGAAGAAGAATATATTAATAAAGTGTCTTTTGAAAAATATGATCTTATATTAATAGATAGTAATTACATAGATGAAGTATTAGAACAAAGTCTTAAAGAAATCAATATGAATTCTATTGTTATAGAAATGAATGAAAATAGAGTAGAAAAAAGTAAAAATTATATAAATGAAATTATATATAAACCAATAAGTAAAAATGATATTGATGAAATAGTTTATAAATACATAACTGAAGAAAAGGATGTGAGAATATGATATCAGGATTAATATTGACAATAGGTAGTACCTTTTTCATGTTCTTACTTCTTGTAGTTTATTTTTCACAAAATAGAAGTGAAACAATTGAAACAAGATTATATAAAGATATGCTTATAACAATGATGTTTTTATTAATTACTGAGATAATAATGGCAGTAGTAAATTATTTATCAGATGATTATTTGTTAAAAAATATTATAACTAAAATACACTGGTCATCAGGAATAGCTTGGTTTTATTTCTTATATTTTTATTGTGTAACATTTATAAGTGACTTGTCATTTAATTCATTAAAAGAATATATTTTATATAATAAAAGAACAAAATTAGTAACTGCATTCACAATTGTAGTAGCAATAATCTATTTATTTATTCCCTTTAATAACTTAGACACAGTATCGTATATACCGGGTCCCGCTGCCTATTATATATTAACATATTGTACAGTAATGATACTTTTAGTTATTGCTTATACAATAGGTAATAACAAAAAAATGACTCCCAAAAAAGCAAAATCAATTTATTCACAAGTAATACTTTTAACTATAGTAATTCTATTACAATTAGCGTTTCCATATATTGCCTTTGAAGCCATGGGTGCATCAATGCAAATGTTTTTCCTATATTTCAATATTGAAAATCCTGACATAAAAAATGTACAAGAATTAGAAGAAATAAAAGATGGAATTGATAAGTCAAATAAAACAAAATCAGACTTCCTTTCAAATATGTCAAGCGAAATCGTTCATCCTATGAATACAATAACAAAATGTAGCAAATTAATATTAAAAGAAAAAAATTATAATGAAATTGAGACAAAAAATTATATAAAAGAAATATCTATAGCAGGAGCTAACTTGTTAAATATAATTGATAATATCTTAGATATATCAGTGTTGGATTCAAACAATGATGCTTTAGAAGAAAAAGAATATTCTCCAGCTAATATTGTTAAAGATTTAGTTAATGTAGTAAATACTAAAATAGGTGAAAAACCCGTTGAATTTATATTAAACATAGACGAAAAAATGCCAAGTAAACTCTATGGTGATCATAATAAAATATATCAAATATTATTAAATTTCTTATCAAACGCAATTGAATATACTGAGGTAGGTAAAATAAAATTATCAATTTCATCAAATATAAAAGATCAAGATGAGTGTTTCCTAACTTTAAGAGTATCAGATACTGGAAAAGGAATTAATAAAGAAGATAGAGATAAAATAACTGAATTCTTCAATAAAACAGATGTTGATTCTAAAAGAGTAGATGGACATAGTCTTGGTCTAACAGTAGCAAAAAAATATACTGATGTAATGTCTGGTAAGATATCAGTAGAAAGTGACTTTGGTGTAGGAAGTACATTTCAAGTAATAATAAAACAGAAAATAATTAATGATATTCCAATAGGTAATATAACGGAAAATATTGAAACAAAAGAAAAAATTAATTATATAGATTGTTCTAAATATACAATATTAATTGTAGATGATGATGCCTTAAGTACTAAAGTTACAAAAAGAATATTAGAACCATATAAATTTAATATTCAGACTTTAACATCAGGAAGAGAATGTATATATAGTATTAAAGCTGATAATAAATATGATATGATTTTTATGGATCATATGATGCATGGATTTGATGGTATAGAAACGCTTCATAAATTAAAAAAACTTGAAGGTTACAAGATACCACCTGTTGTAGTTTTAACCGCCAATGCAATATCAGGAATGCGAGAAATGTATCTTAATGAAGGCTTTGATGAATATTTACCAAAACCAATAAAAATTAATGAACTAAATAGTTTAATAAAAAAATATTTTGATAAATAAAAATTATTTTAAGAATAATATATTTGAAAATGATAATAGTTTACTATTTAGATTTGATTCAACTAAGCTCATTAAGTCAAAATAGATGGCACAACAACCATAATTTCTACAAAATTAATGAATCTTCTGCAAAAAAGAAGACCTCTAGGCTATTGTAAATCAATAGCTTTTTAATATATAAGGAAAGTGCGTTAAGGTCTTTATTAAATAAAAAATCTATATAAAGTTTTTACTATCATAGTTAGATATCCTTTATATAGAGTTCATTACACATTATTTTATTATTTAATATTTAATATTTTAATTACATAACCATTGTATGTAATATTCTATCTGTGTTTTTAAAATTAAATTTAGATATTTCTTTTAATATATCTTTACCGTACTTTTCTACAACTTCTTCACCTATAGTATCAACATCACGTCCAGCACCTTTAGGTAAAGGTATATGAATTTTATCACATAACTTATCAAATTCTTTCAAGAAAATATAACGACTTATTATTGAACCTGCAGCAACAGCTAAATTTTTATCTTCAGCCTTGGTTATAAAAGTTATACCTCTTTGAACATTACTAATACCTTCTAAATATTCATAATATCTAGCTTCTCTAGCAAATTCATCAACAATAATATAATCTGTTTTAGGTTTTTCCTCGGTAATTAATTGATATAAAACCTTATTATGCATAATAGCTTTAATTTTATTCATATTAATATCTTTACTATATTTTTCATTGTATTCTTTATTACTAAGAATAATACTGCGGTACTTAATTCTTTTAGCTATTTCAGGAGCTATTTTTAATATTTTAGAATCATCTATTTTCTTAGAGTCACTAACTCCAAGACTTTCCAAAAAAGGTATATCTTCTTTTTTTACATAAGTAGCAGTAACAACAATAGGTCCAAAGTAATCACCAGTTCCAACTTCATCTGAACCAACAGCATTAGTATTATAATATTTAACATCAGTTTTCTTTTTTTCATCTTGTTTTTCCTTAGTATTTTCTAAAGCAACTCCCCACATAGCAGCATCAACATCAGCACTTTTTCCTTGGAACATTACTTTTCCAGACTCGTACATTGTAATAACTGTATCTTCCTCTTCAGCTTGAAATACAACATAAGGAATAACCTTATCTCTTTTTTTATCTTTATAATACTCAATCATTTTATTTTTAATTTCATCATTGACTTTGATAACAATATTCATGTTTTTACTCCCTTTCAAAAATATTATAGCATAATTTATTTAAATAGTTTATAATTAAATAAGGAGAGTGATTAATTTGAATATTTTTGATATAGGTATTTTATTGTTTCTAGCTATATTTATTGTTGCTG
Source organism: bacterium (assembly GCA_963589235.1). GTDB lineage: Bacteria > Bacillota_I > Bacilli_A > RF39 > UBA660 > CAG-877. The sequence goes on from CAVAJX010000085.1 coordinate 20,657, forward strand.
GAGCAAAACAAGGCTTGATTAAAAGTGCAATTTCTTTGGTAGGAACAATACTAGTTTTTGTAATAGCTTTATGGCTTAAAGAACCCTTTGGAAATTTATTATGTAAATACTTACCATTTTTCAATTTTTCAGGTAATTTAGAAGGACTAGTTTCAGTAAATATATTAATATATCAACTATTAGCCTTCATAATAATATTATCTGTTTTATTATCTGTTTTTGGAATTATAATGAAAGCATCCAGTCTTATTCAAAAAATAATAAATGCAACTATAATATTAAAGTTACCATCAGCAATTGCAGGTAGTGTAATTGGTCTTATAGAAGGATATATTTTTACATTTATAATATTATTGATGTTAATATTGCCTTTAAAAAATATAGATGCATTTAATGATAGTAAACTTGCCAACATCATTATATATAAGACACCTGTAATATCCGAAAAAAGTAAGAATATACCAAATTCAATATCAGAAATCTATGAAGTTGCTGATAAAGCAATAAATAAAAAAATTGATACAAACGAAGCTAATTTAGAAATAATAGATACAATGATAAAATACAAAGTAACAAGTGCTCATACAGTAGAACAACTAGTAGTTTTAGATAAACTAAAAAGTGTAAAAGGTATTAACAAAGTATTAAAAAAATATAAATAAGGAGAATAAAATGATACATTTAGAAAAAGAAGAAGATTTTAATAAATACATAAAAGAAGATAAAGTATTAGTTGATTTTTATGCCACTTGGTGTGGCCCTTGTCAACTAATCAGTCCAATTGTTGAAGAAGTTGTGAAAGGAAACGAAAACATTAAAGTCATAAAAATTGATGTAGATAAATTTCCGGAACTTAGTAGAAAATATGGTATTATGTCTATACCAACACTCATGGTATTTTCTAAAGGTAAAGAAGTTAAAAAACACATTGGATATTTAGAAAAAGAAGGAATAGAAAGCTTACTAAAATAAGTCTTTTTTCTTTTAAAAAGAAGTAGTAAAAAAATGTAAAAAGCCTTGTTATAAAAGCAAATAATTGTTATACTTAAATAGTCTAATAGCATAGGAGGGATGCAATGATGAAATATGTATATATGTTTACTGAAGGAAACAAAGATATGCGTGAAGTACTTGGTGGTAAAGGTGCAAACTTAGCTGAAATGACTCATATTGGCTTACCAGTACCTAGAGGATTCACTGTTACTACAGAAGCATGCAATAAGTATTATGAAGACAATGAAGTATTGAATGATGAAATCACTAGTCAAATAAAAGAAAAAATCGACGAACTAGAAAGTGTCACTGGTAAAAAATTAGGAGACGCTACTAATCCATTATTAGTATCTGTAAGATCTGGTGCTAGAGCAAGTATGCCAGGCATGATGGATACAGTATTAAACTTAGGAATGAATGATGAAGTTGCTGAAGGATTTAGTAAAGTAACATCTAATCCAAGATTCGTTTATGATTCATATAGACGTTTCATTCAAATGTTTGCTGATGTAGTTAAAGGTTTTCCAAAATCATCTTTTGAAAGACTTTTTGATAAAATAAAAGAAGAAAAAAATATTGAATACGATACTGATTTAACAGCTGAAGATTTAAAAGAAGTAATCGAAATATATAAAGGTGAGTATGAGAAATTTGCTAAAAAAAGTTTTCCTCAAGATCCAGAAGAACAATTAATCGAAGCTGTAAAAGCTGTATTTAGAAGTTGGAATAACGATAGAGCTATTACTTATAGACGTCTAAATGATATACCAAGTGCTTGGGGCACTGCTGTTAACGTACAGGAAATGGTATATGGAAATAAAGGTGAAACATCTGGTACAGGAGTTGCTTTCACAAGAAACCCAGCTACAGGTGAAAATAAGCTTTATGGCGAATATTTAATGAATGCTCAAGGCGAAGATGTTGTTGCCGGAATTCGTACACCAAAGAGTATTGAAACTTTAAAAGAAGTAATGCCAGAGTGTTATGAAGAATTCAATAGAATTTGTAAAATACTAGAAGACCATTATCGTGATATGCAAGATATGGAATTTACTATTGAAGATGGTAAATTATTCATGTTACAAACAAGAAATGGTAAAAGAACAGCCAAAGCAGCATTGAAAATTGCTGTTGACTTAGTAAATGAAGGTATGATTACTAAAGAAGAAGCACTATTAAAAATAGAGCCAAAGCAATTAGACCAATTATTACATCCAAACTTTGATGATGAAAGTTTAAAAGCTGCCAAAGTAATTGCTACAGGTTTAGCTGCATCTCCTGGTGCTGCAACTGGAAAATTATGTTTTACTGCTGAAGATGTAATTAAAATGCATAATGCTGGCGAAAAGGATTTAATTTTGGCAAGACTTGAAACATCTCCAGAAGATATTGAAGGAATGAACCTAGCTCATGGCATCCTAACAGTTCGTGGTGGAATGACTTCTCATGCTGCTGTTGTTGCTCGCGGTATGGGTACTTGCTGTGTTTCAGGTTGTGGTAGCATTATTGTTGATGAAGAAACAAAAACATTAACTGCGCCAGATGGAACTGTTTATAAAGAAGGAGATTACATCAGTTTAGATGGTTCAACAGGAAATGTTTATGGTGAAAAAATCAAAACAGTTGAGCCAGATATTTCAGGCGATTTTGAAACTATCATGAATTGGGCAGATGAAGTACGTAAATTACAAATTAGAACTAATGCTGATACACCAAGAGATGCTCTTCAAGCTAGAAAATTTGGTGCTGAAGGTATTGGATTATGTCGTACTGAACACATGTTCTTTGAAGAAGAAAGAATCTTTAACTTTCGTCGTATGATTACAGCTGATAGTGAAAAGGTTCGTGAAGAAGCATTAGAAAAAATATTACCATATCAAAGAGATGATTTTGAAGGGCTATTTAGAGCAATGGATGGATATACAGTTACAATTCGTTTCTTAGATCCACCATTACATGAGTTCTTACCACATACAGAAGAAGAAATTATTCCTCTAGCAAAAAGTTTAGGTATGACAACAGAAGCTTTAAAAAATAGAGTAGAATCATTAAAAGAATTTAATCCAATGATGGGTCATCGTGGCTGCCGTTTAGCTGTAACTTATCCAGAAATAGCTAGAATGCAAACAAGAGCCGTAATAGAAGCAGCCATTAATGTTCAAAAAGAAGGAAAAACAGTTATTCCAGAAATTATGATTCCATTAATTGGTACAGCTAATGAATTAAAATATGTAAAAAATATAGTTGCTACAACAGCTGAAAAAATCATTAAGGAAGCAGGAGTAGCTGTAAAATATGAAGTTGGAACAATGATTGAAATTCCAAGAGCTGCTCTAATAGCTGATGAAATTGCTAAAGAAGCAGAATTCTTCAGTTTTGGAACAAATGATTTAACACAAATGACATTTGGCTTCTCAAGAGATGATGCATCTAAGTTCTTAAATGATTATTATAAAAAGAAAATATTAGAACAAGATCCATTTGCAACAATAGATCAAGAAGGCGTTGGAAAACTTGTTGCTATGGCTGCAGAATTAGGTCGTAAAACTAGACCAAGTCTTCATCTAGGTATCTGTGGCGAGCATGGTGGAGATCCAAAGAGTATTGAATTCTGTCATAAAGTAGGATTAGATTATGTATCTTGTTCACCATATCGTGTTCCAGTAGCACGTCTAGCAGCCGCAATAGCAGCTATTAATAACAAATAATAAAACGACAAAAACTAAGATAGAAATATCTTAGTTTTTATATGGAAAATTAAGCAAGATCTAAGCAAGAATTAAGTAAGATATATTGATTAAGATTTAGAGATATAGTATAATATAAGTAAGAAAAATAGAGGTGATATTTATGGATAAATATATTTCACCATATACAATTACTAATACAATGTTGGAGTATGTCTCTTCAATAATGGAAAAAATAGGTAAACTAGATAATTACACAAATTTTGAAAAAATGCCAAATCTAAGAAGAAATAATAGAATCAAATCAATTCATTCGTCATTGGCTATTGAGGCTAACTCCTTATCATTAGATCAAGTTAAAGCAGTTATATCCGGTAAAAGCGTCATAGGACCAGAAAAGGAAATACAAGAAGTATTAAATGCCTATAAAGCCTATGAAATGATAAATGACTTAAATCCATATTCAATAAAAGATTTAAAAAAAATACACAAAGTACTAACAGACAAAACAATAGAGTTATCAGGAACTTTTAGAACAGGTAATGAAGGAGTTTTCGATGGTGCTGGAAATTGTATTCATGTATGTCCTCCACCAGAACAACTTGATTATTTAATGAAACAATTATTTGATTGGATGAAAAAAAATAAGGATGAAATTCATCCGTTAATATTATCGTCAATTTTTCATTATGAATTTGTATTTATTCATCCATTTTGTGATGGAAACGGAAGAACCGCAAGACTATGGCAAAATGTATTATTAACTAACTGGAAAAGTTTTTTTGAGTACTTACCAATAGAAAGCCAAATAAAAAAATATCAAGAAGAATATTACACTGCCATTTCAAACTGTCATAAATCAGTAAATTCAAATGAATTCATTGAGTTTATGTTAAAAATGATAGATAAAGTATTAAAAGAATTATTAGAAACATCAACCATCCAATTAACAGAAAAGTCAGTTAATATAAACAAATTATTAAGCGTTATGGAATATGGAGTTCCTATGACAGCAAACGAAATAATGGAAAAACTAGAAATCAAATCCAAAGAAACATTAAGATCTACATATTTAGACCCAGCAATTGAAGAAGGAGTAGTAGAATTAACTATTCCAGACAAACCAACAAGTAAAAATCAAATGTATTATAAAGTATAGAATTAAAAATAAATTATATAAAAGTAAAAGACATCTGGTAATATGTCAAGATAAAAATTATGGAAGTTTTTAAATAATTT
>CAVAJX010000086.1:0-7936 GCA_963589235.1 bacterium
CCCTTGATTTTTATATTTGCTTTTTTTAGATGTCTACCGATTGGGGTTCACATCATCAATTATTTGCTTTTATATCTTATCCAATTACAGCTAACATTTCGTTAATTGTATTTTTATATTCTTGTTGCATTGATGAATACTCTTTTTCTTTAGCGATGTACTCTTGGCTTTCTTCAGAATACTTTCTAGCCTCTTCTTCTTTAGCAAGCTTTTCTTTTTCTAGTTCCTCATTATGTTTTTCTAGTTTTTTTATAGTCTCCATCAATTCTTCTTGAACAGCTTCTGCTTCTTTCTTTTCTGCCGCAGCCTTTTCCTTAGCTTTTATGGCATCAGCTTTTGCTGTTTCAACATTCTTTTGAGCTTCACTAAGTTGAGCTTTTAACTGTTCAGCCTTTGCTAAATACTCCTTCAATTGACTTGGAGCAACGATGCCCTTAAAATCTACGTTTTCATTTTTATTATCATTTTCTTCAACAGAGATTGGACGAGCTGTAGTTTTCTCTATAGTAATAGGCGAAACTATAGGTTTTTCTTTAACTTCTTCGTCTGTAACTAGTTTAAATCTATTATTAATGTTTTTTAAGTCATTTACAATATCAATTATTGGTTTTGCCTGTATTGTTTTTATTATATTTTCGTTAGTGTCATATGAATCTTCACTATACTTTTCTATTTTTGCGTTTGCAGAACCATTTTTTGTTACTTTTATTTCTTTTGGTTGTACTTCTTCTTCAACTTTGTGTTTCTCTACTTTTGGTGCATCTATATCTGTATTACAAGAAATAGCATTGTTTAATAGCATATTCTGTTTCATGTTATCTTTAATTTTCAATGCCCTTTTGCCTACTAATTGTGGAAGTAGTCTTCCTTCAACCTTTAACATAAAAATTCTATTTTTTAATCTAGCATGCCGACACTCTAACTTTTCATAATCTTTATTTTCAATATGAACAACTATACTTTCAGGCATGCTGATGGGTTGTACGTTTTCTTGACTTGGCATTTCATTAGTTTCTGGATTTTCATTTGGAATCACTGTATTTTTACAAAAGTCAGTATATTTTCTTATAATATTTGAGTATGACTCTTGTTTGAATTTTATTTTTTTAGAATCGGAGCTTAATTTTATTGTGCCTAATTCAACACTTAATAGTTCCGCATTTGATAATATAGACATTTCAAAACCTCCTACTCTGCTTTAGAAAGTTCTCTTAAAACATCTTTTATACGATTCCATTCTTCTTCACTTTCAACACCTAAAAGTTTTGGTTCTTCTCCAGAATGATCTATGTTAGATACATAAACTGTAATATTTTCATTTTCATCCTTTTCATTTTTTGTATATACTACATATTCTTTATTTGTATCCTTGAATTCAAATGCCAATATAACCTCTACATCTTCTATAGAACCGTCATTAGCAACGATTGACATTACCTTTTTTTCTATTTGATTTTCTACCATACGTATAGCCTCCCATATTATTCTTATATTATCATTTTATCACATTTTGTGACAATTACAAGCATTTTACTTAATTTTTTTCAAGAGAAATGTTTTAGCTCCGTAGCTGCAATACATTTCTTTATATTTATCAAGGCCTTTTATATTATTTATCTTTGTGGCTTTTTTGTTGTCACTACTATTATAACCTTTTAATCTGATTTTTTCGTATGAATAATCACCAAAAATGTAATCATAGTTATCAAAGTAATCAGTTATTTTTTCTTCTAGTTCACTTACGTTTAAGCAATTATCAACGTTCTCAATTACTTCATATTTTATACCATTAATTTCTACTGTTTTCATATTACACCTCATCTCTATTATATCATGTGTATCTTAAAACATAAATATTTTAAACGACAAAGTTTATTCTCTCATTTTTATCATAATTTATTAATTCATCTAATTTCAATATTTTAAATCAGTCTATTGGCAAGACATTCAAACTTGAACTTTTTTCTAATGATGAGAGATAATAATTTGGAATTTCTCCTTGAATTATTTTTACTGTTATGGGTGCTTCTATAGTTAATTTTTCTTTTTGAGACATGGCTGGCATTACTACTTGTTCTTCTACAACTACCAATATATTAATTTCTATTGCTAAATAGTTAATACCATAATCTTTTATTTTTGTATTAAGACTTGATTCTACTTGACCTATAAATGACATTTTTATTGGAATACTTGGTCCAACATTTACAAACAAAGAATTTTTTCTTAATGAGCCAATTGGCACCTTACAAATCACTCCGTTTTTGGAAAATTTTTCCATTTTAAATCCTGATGATATGGCTAGTTCTTTGATTTTTCCATCCTCTAAATTTGTTAATCTATTGTGTATTTCTTTATTTACTTTGGATAATAGATGATTTACTTTTTTTGTGTCATAGTCTAGAATTTCTACTTTGCCATTGTTACTGTTTAATTTGAATAAGTCGTCAGTCATTTCCTCTTCTATTATTTCATTTACAGATGAATTTATCACGTTGCTAGCAAACCTTTTAGCTTCGACATTTACGTATCTTTTTAAAATTGGGCTGGCAGTTTTTCCTAATTCGTTCAATAAAAAAAAAGAAAAAATGGTCGCTAAAAATATCATAAGAAAAACAAATTTCAATTTAGTCATGAAAACCATTTTTTACCAAAATCACATCTTCACCTATTTTGGTTATATCTTTCCAATTGATTTCAGTATCATTTTCACGACCTATTGAAAAAAATGTTTTATTAGCCTCAATTACCAATGACTCTATTGTTCCATCATTATTAATGTTGGCATCTATGATACTTCCTATATTTTTTCCGTCATTTATACTAACAATACTTTTTGTTTGCAAATCCGATAAGCGCACTACGATCACCTACTCAATTAAATATATTCTAAATTTTCTTGTGATATTACTTTAGAACTTTCTTTAATTGTTTTATGGCTCTTTTTTCTAATCTTGATACCTGAGCCTGACTGATACCTATTTCATCAGCAATTTCCATTTGAGTTTTTCCAATAATGAATCTGTTGTCTAGAATTTGTCTTTCTCGTGTATCTAACATATCCATTGCTTCGTCCAAGGCTATTCTATTTGAAAAATCTTGTGAACTTTCTTGTTTATCTTCTATTTGGTCATATAAATAAATAGTATCTCCCCCATCGTTGTATACTGGCTCAAACATGCTTACCGGTTCCTTCAAAGCTTCTAGGGCGTTTATTATTTCATTACTTGATATTTCTAGTTTTTCAGCAACATAATCTATAGATGGTTCCATTCCATTATCTTGTAAATATTTTTCTTTTATTTTTAGTGCTTTGTACGCTATATCTTTTAATGAACGGCTGACCCTGATTGTGTTATTATCTCTTATGTATCTGCGTACTTCTCCTAATATCATGGGAACCGCATACGTTGAAAATTTTACTTCATGCGATAGATCAAAATTATCTATGGCTTTTAGAAGTCCGATGCAACCGATTTGAAATAAATCATCCATATTATCTGTTCTATTGACGAATTTTTTTAATATTGATAATACTAATTTCAAATTGCCCTGGACTAGTAAATTTCTGGCCTCCTCATCATTTTCTTGCAAGCGTTTAAATAATTCTGTCATTTCTTCATTACTTAGCACATTTATTTCATTTGTATTTATACCTGTTATTTCTACTTTGTATTTTGCCATTAAAAAGCTCCTTTCTATCTAATTGTGATAAAAAGGAGTTCTTTTTATTCATATTATTAATATTTTGTTAAAAAGCTTTCTTTTTGGGAATCTTTTTTTATAGCTAACACTGTATCAACATTGACATTTTCTGATGATTTGAAAATATTGTATGGAATGTTTTTATTTTGTTTTTCTAAAAATTTAATTAATTCTTTTATTTCTTGACGTTTTGAATCTTTTTTTATTTCTTTATTTGTGAACTTGCAAGCACAATTGATGAATTCAAGATTGTTATACTTTGCCCAGCGTATGATACTTTCTTCTCTTACTAAATATAATGGTCGAATTAGTTCCATGTTTTCAAAATTGGTACTTTTTAGCTTAGGCATCATACTTTTATATTCTCCGCCATAGATGATTGATAACATGATAGTTTCTATTACATCATCAAAGTGATGGCCAAGGGCAATTTTGTTGCATCCTAATTCTTGAGCACGAGCATATAAAAAACCTCTTCTCATTCTGGCACATAGATAGCATGGTGAATCACTTGCTAACTTATCAGTTACATCAAATATGTTTGAATTGTATGTTTTTATATCTATTCCAAGTGTTGTAGCATTGTTTTCGATTTTTTTTCTATTTAACTCATTATAACCCGGATCCATTACAATATACTCTAAGTCAAATTTTACTTTGCCATGTTTTTGTAGTTCTTCTAGGCATTTAGCCAAAAGGTTTGAATCTTTTCCACCAGATATGCAAACAGCAATTTTGTCGCCTTCTTTTATAAGTTCATAGTCTCTTACGGCTTTCATGAATGGGCGCCAGATATCTTTTCTAAATCTTGTAATTATACTTCTTTCAATTTCTTCTTTAACTGTCATTTTATCAACCTACTTTAATCTCTTTCTAAATAGTCGCTTCCCTTAAATGGCTCTTCGCGTAGTAAGTCATTATAGTCTTGTTGACGTAAGGTCTCGTATATTACTATTGCAACACTGTTTGAAACGTTTAGCGCTCTTACTTTGTCAGTCATAGGAATTCTCATACAATGATCTAAGTCCTCTTTTAAAATTTCTTTAGGTATTCCAGTTGACTCCTTGCCAAAGATAAAGTATAAATTTTCATTATTTTTATTACTGTAATCAAAACTTGTATGAGGCTTTTTTCCATATCTTGTAAAATAGTAATATATACCAGGATTTTTTTCTTTGAAGTCTTCATAGTTTTCATATACTTTATACTCTAACTTATCAATATAGTTTACACCTGATCTTTTTAAATGGGCATCATCTAGGACAAAGCCTAATGGTTTTATTAAGTGAAGACGAGTATTTGTTGCGACACAAGTTCTCATGATATTACCCGTATTTTGTGGTATTTCTGGTTCAAATAATACTATGTTGTTCATAATTTTACTCCTAACTAAAAGGAGATTAATCTCCTATTTTATTAAATTCTATAAATTGTTTTGTTTTAGATACTGTTAATTTTTCTTTTTCAGTTCCTTGTAATACGTTGACAATTTTTCCATTCTCAAAGATCACTAGTGCTGGATACTTAGTTGTCAACTCTACTTTACTTTGATATTTTTCATTTAGCTGACTTACGTATTCTTCTTGGTCAACGTCGCTTAAATTAAGATATACTATTTTTTCTTGAAGATTCTTCTTAATAATAAGTTTTTTGAAATCTTTTTCATAGTTACGACAAGTTGGGTCGCTTGCTGTGCAGACATAAATTACTGTGGACTGATTTTCCATAATGTAATGGTCTAGGTCCTCACTAGTTATTTCTGATAATGTTCCTCTTATTACAGGGATTTCTTTTTTGCTTTCACTATATACTCTATAGCAACTACAGAAATATAAAGTAAGTCCTATTGTAGCAACAAAGATTAAAATTATAATTATGTAATTCTTCATGGCTATTTTCTTTTCATCCATTATATCACTCCTATCTATAAATATTTTATCATAAAAATTTATTTTTATATAGCATTTTTCTACTGATATTTTTTTATTATACTGTACACTTCATCTTTTGTTTCTTGATGAAAGTCTAGTCTTATTTGAATATTTTCTTTTAAATATGAGGAAAGTTTTTCTTTTCTTTGTTCAAAATTCATGACATGAGTTAGAACTCCATCGTAAAATACAGGAAAAACTCTTGATTTTATATCTGTTAGGCAATAGTCATAGTCGTCTTTATTTATATTTAGAATGTTTCCTTTGATAATCATGTTTTCTACTGTACCGTAACACAACATTTGGAAAGTTGATTTTTCTTTAAAGGTTGACTCATAAAGCCTTATAAATTGCTCTATTTCTAGTTGCGATAATTCAACAGATAAAGTTACAGCTTGTAGGCCTAATTTGTATAGATAATAAGCAGTATATATGTTATATACATTTAGACCATAATCACCAAATAAGTTTTCATATTTTGAAAAATCAAAGTAGTCTGATACTAGACTAGAATTATACACATTGTCTTTTAACTCTAGTTGACAGCGTTTTGACTTATAAAAGACATTTTGTTTACACTTATATTTTTCATATAATGGTTTTACTTCTGTATAAATTCTTTCAATATTATTGGATAGACATGTTAATAATTGTTCTTCAGTTTTGACAATGGCAACTATTCCTGGAGACATTTTTTTAGTTTGAAGTTTTTTAAATTCTACGTTTTCACTTTCAAATTTTACTTTGCAATTTTGTCTTTTTTGGATTAATTCTTCTACAGCACTACGGCGAATATCATTAAGTCCTTTTATTGAAATAAATATTTCTTCATCACATTTTAAATGTACATTTTGGCATTCAAATGGTGTATTACCAAGTTTTGATACCTGTTGTTTTATTCTTTCATGGGTAATAGCTTCTGTTCTAGCTTTTTCAACAATGTTTCCTTGAAGTGAAATTTTATTATTTTGATCATCAATAAGTTCAATTGATAAATTTTTGCCAATATGAGCTTCTACTGTTATTGTTACAGGTATTTTTCTACTTGGTAATTCTTTTAATGATTTGTTTAAATTATAATCAATTGTTTTACATACTATGTCATTTTCTGTTAGACCTATCTTGTTATCTATGTAGCAAATGTCGGAGGCAGTGTTAACTAGCTTTTTATTTTTATTGTATAAATAATTTACTATTAGGCCTTTGTTTGAGTTTAAGAATCTAATACCATCTTGCTGATTTAATGGTTTATCTAGTTTTATTTTTATTTTGTCCTTTGTTACTTCAATAACTTTTCCTATTTGTAATCCTATATGATTAGGACTTTTAGTGTTCATCAATTCTTCTTCAGTACAATTAAATAGATGTCCAGTTGTGAAACCACGGTTAAATATTGTTTTAAGTTCATTATTTGCTTCCTTTATATTTGTTTGTTCATAATTATCAATAAGATTTCTATAAAATCTAGTTATGAAGCCAACGTACTCTGGACTTTTCATGCGACCTTCAATTTTAAAACATAATATATTACTTTCGAGCAACTCTTTAAAATTAGTTGAAGTGTTTAATTCTTTGGTACTTAGTAGGTATTTGTTATTGGCAAGTATTTTTCCATCGTGTTTAAGAGTATATGGTAGACGACAGCTTCCGGCACATTCACCAAGATTTCCGGAACGATGACCAATTTGACTACTCATAAGACAGCACCCTGAATAGCAAATACATAGTGCTCCATGAACAAAAACTTCTTTTTCGATTGGAACGTCAATAGAATTAATTTCTTCTAAAGACATCTCTCTGGAGAAAACAACACGCTTTACTCCTAATTTGTAAAATAGTTCGGCAGTTTCTTTTGATGAGGTATTTGCTTGAGTTGAAGCATGTACTTCTAAATTAGGATACTTTTCTAAAACAAGGCATAGCATACCAAAGTCTTGAATTAAAATAGCGTCAATTCCATTTTTATGTAGAAATTCAACTTGGGCAAGGAATAAATCCACTTCATCATTTTTAACTAATGTATTCATAGTAGCATATATTTTTACACCGTATAGATGACATAGTTTTATAGCCTCAATTATTTCATCATTTGTAAAGTTACTTGCGAATTTTCTGGCACCAAATTTTTTACAGCCAACATAGACGGCGTCTGCACCAGAGAATATAGCTTGTTTTAGACACTCCATATTTCCTGCTGGAGCAAGAAGTTCGTGTTTAATCATAGTAACACCTCAATTTCTTAGTAAATTATATCATGTATACTTTAAGGTGTAAATTAATGAGAGAAAAAATCATTAATT
>CAVAJX010000087.1:0-13719 GCA_963589235.1 bacterium
AGAAATTATTTAAAAACTTCCATAATTTTTATCTTGACATATTACCAGATGTCTTCTTTATCCAGGTATACATACCTGATTCTACTACTTCTTTTTTTACTTTAAAACCAAATTTCTCATAGAATGTTTTTTTCCCCGGTGCTGTCAAAAGTTCAACTAATGACTCTTCTCCCGGTTCTAATGAATCTTTTATTCTATTCAAAAGATTCGTAATCATTAGTTTCCCAATTCCTTGTCTTTGATATTCTGGCATTACAATTACATCGGCTATTAGTGACATATATCCGTAGTCAGTGATAGCCCTAGCCATTCCAATGGTATTCCCATCTATAACATATTTTACTGTTAAACTGTTTTTAAGTGCAATTTTCATTTGTCTTTTTGTTGTTTTTTTCCAGCCTACTGTTTCAATGATTTTTATAAATTCTTCATAAGTTAAATTATTTTCTTCTAACATAATTTTACTCCTTATTTAATTTCGTCTAATAATTTCTTAAACATTAAACCGTGAGACTTAGTTATTTGTTCTTTTTTTATTAAATTTAAGATTTCATTTTCTGATAAATAAGAAACACTTTCTACTTCTTCTTTTTGAAGTTTTAAAGGACTAATATCGATGTCTTTTTCTAAATAGTATATGTCACCAAATGGTATACCAAATAAGATACTACCAATGTAATTTATATTTTCATTTGAAATATCTAGGTTTAGTTCTTCTCTTACCTCTCTAATTATTGCTTCTTTGGATGTTTCATTATATAAAACATGGCCACCTGTTGTTGAAAAAAGTGAGCCTTTTTCTTTTGAAGTTTTTTGCATCAAATATTTACCATTAGAATTTTTATAAATATTACAGTAACTAAAATATGTTCATCGTCTGGTAGGCTCTCACCTCTTACTATTTTTTTGTTTAGTTTTTTCTTGTTACTGTCATATACATTTAAATACTCCATATTATCTCTCCTCTATTTAAAATGAACATAGTTAAAGCCTAATTTACTATATACGTCGTACGCTCTTGGTAAGTGAAAGATTCTAGCAAAAAGCAAGTTGTAAAATTCATCAATTAAAATTATTGAACATAAAGTGACGCTAAGGATTAAGAAGTTTTTCTTTTTCATCTTTTTAGATAGGTAAAAACAAAATGGTATTATTACATACATTAGTAATAATGCCGATAGTCCAAAAAATAAGACGCTTCTTAAACAAACAAAACCATTGATGTTACCAAAATTTAATATTTCTTGATTATAGTCCCAACATCTTTTTCCATTTCCAATTATATACATGCCAAGTCCTGAAAAATATTCTAAAATCCCAGTTGAGAAAAAGCTTATTAGGAATACTTTCCATGGTTTCTTTCTATGTTTATAAGTTAATAGATAAATCATGATAGATCCTGTTGCATAAATATTTATCCATGGTAAGAAGTTACCTCCTCGCCAGTAGAATTCTTTCATACCACCATTAAAATAATAAAATATAAATTCGTATAGGAAGCCAAATATTCCGGTTATTACTATTACAAGGCAAAATATGCCGAGCATTGTTTCCTTATCAAATGAATGATCTTTGTTCAAATACTCATTAAAATTTTTTATCATACTGCTCACTACTCCTTTAATATTGTATCATAACTTTTATATTTTTTTTAAGAATATTTTTTTTAATAATAATAATCTTATTTGTCATTTTTATGTAAATTAACTACTTGTTTGTTTTTTATTTTCTATCGATAATTGACTTTGATAGACTACTTTGTTACAATTTGATTATAGTAAAGGAGTAAAATATGAACGGGAATAATAATTTTAATAATCAATTCAATAACAATGGATTTAATAATTCAAACAATATGCAAGGAAACATGATGTATCAAAATCAGGGCAATAATGGTTTCAATAATCAAATGCCTCAAAATAATTTTAATCAGCAACAAAATCAATATCAGTCTAGTCCTATGCCTAGGCCTATGAATAATCAGTTTAATAACAATTCTGGGCAAAAGAATAATTCTCTTGGTATTATCATAGGAATTGTTAGTTTCATTGCTGTAGCTGGTATTGGATATTATTTCTTAGGAGGTAAGACTTTAACATGCACAAAGTCTGGTACATCATATGGTTTATCAACTGAGGATGTTATTAAGGTAAAATTTCAAAATGATAAAATTAAAAGTGTAAGTCAAACAGGAACTTTGGATTTAGGAAATTATGTATCTCAAAAAGATGAAGTTATTGAGATGTTAAATGAAGAATACGAAGACGAAGATGGTGTTGTTTATTCTATAAAATCTCAAGACGATAAAATAATAGTTAATCTTTCTGCTACAACAGAGGAAGGTTTTGAATATTTCTTCCTTGGCGATTATAATTATGATAGTTTAAAAGAAGATTTAGAGGATTATGATTATACGTGTAATTAAATAAAAGTCGTTGTAAGTTTACAACGGCTTTTTACTTTACTCAAATAAATTATCTAATATTTCTCCATTTATATTTATAATATCATTCATATTTATTATGGAATTATCGTTAAATTTAATTATTTCATTTATAACATCTATTTTTTTTAGTATTCCTGTTTTTTTAATGTATTTACCATCTATCTTTTTTTTGTCTTTTACAAAATAAATAATTGTTACTTCATTGTTTTCATTTATGTTGTCATATAAAAAATTTAATTTTTCACTTAATATGTTTTTATATGCTTCATCTAGCTCTATTTTTTTATCTGTAAGTCGTGCTGTTTCTTCTATTTTTTCACCATATCCCACTAAAGCAGCAAAAGGAGCAAACTGAGATGCTCGCGATTCTATACTTTGATGAGTATGCTTAGAAACTGGTCTATTCATATTAATAATATCGTCATAGTTTGTCATTCTTTGTGTCCACCTACTTCCTCATTTCTTTTTTTGGCTGTTGCTCCTTCAACATAATTCATTCCCTTTAAAATGGCATTTTTACCATATTTCTTTTTAATATCCAGCAGTGCTTTTTGAATTTTTCTTTCTTCTCTTTCGTTTGACTTGCTTTCTTCTTTTTTTTGATCTTCTACTTCATAATTTGTAAATAAATCTAGTTGACTAATGACAGTTTTATTTTCTTCGTAATCTTCATTTACTAAGTTGCAAACAGCAACATTTAATCTTCTTACTAAAAGTAACGGATTTACAATTTGATCAAATAATTTCATTGTTTCATTTATCATTATTTTTGATGATGACGTTCTATGATTAATATTAATAGTTCCATGTGAATGCTTAGGTACTTTTCTTCCATATCTGTCAGGAGTTATTTCTCCTTTATATAATGAGGCTATTTTTGGGTTTGTTAAGTTTTCTATATCATATCCTATTGTTATAACTATTTGATTGGTTACTAAATGCTTTTCTACTAATTGTAACGATAAGTTGTCAACCATTTCTTTAACTATTAATTTGGTTTTATCATAGTTGTATGGACAATGTAAGACTTGTCCTTCACTCATACTATTTGATTCTGGTACATAATTTTTAGCATCTTTTATAGTACACGGTTCATAAGCCCAGGCATGGTCTATTAAGAATTCTGCATTTACTCCAAATAACTTAAATAATAAATCTTCATTATTAATACTCATTCTTGCCACATCACCCATGGTGAACATATTATTCTCTTCCAACTTTTTAGCATAGCCCTTACCCACTCTCCAAAAATCAGTGATTGGCTTATGATCCCAGAGTAATTTTTTGTATGACATTTCATCTAGTCTTGCCATTCTCACACCAAACTCATTTGGTTGCATTTTTTTTGCTGTTACATCCATTGCTACTTTCGCCAAGTACATATTTGTTCCTATTCCTGCTGTTGCTGTTATACCTGTTTCTTCATATACACTTTTTATTATTAGCATTGTTAGTTCTTCTGGCGTTTTTTTATAATAACTTAAATAATTTGTTATATCACAAAATACTTCATCAACTGAATATACTAGTATATCTTCTTTAGCAATGTATTTTAAATAAATGCTATATATATCTGTACTATATTTCATATATAATTTCATTCTTGGAGTTGCACATATAAAATCTAATTCTAAATCTTTATTATTATTTAATTCAGATGCTATATAAGATTTTTTTTTAAACGATTTATAATTATTATTTCTCTTTCTGTGATAATTTATTTCTTTAATTTTTTGTCTTACTTCAAACAATCGACATCTACCTGGTAGACCATAAGATTTTAGTGATGGGCTTACAGCAAGACATATTGTTTTGTCTGTTCTTGAAACGTCTGCTACTACTAAATTGGTATCCAATGGATTTAGACCTCTTTCTCTACATTCAACAGATGCATAAAAACTTTTCAAATCAATACACATATAAATTTTGTCCATAATATCACCAGCAATCCTATTTAAAAACTATATTAGTATTATATCATGCATTTACTTATAAATTATATTTATGGTTAATGAATTGATTTTATTTTTTTTTGCTTATATCAAATGTTCCTATGTTTACTTCAAGATTAAATAATGTTTTATGCCCTTCACTATCTTCTATTATTAATGTTGTTTTTCCGGTCTTTTTAAATTCCGCATTAATAACATATTCTTCAATTCCTTCTTCATATTTTATGTAAACATCACCTAAATTACTATCTGTCATATATACTTTATAACTTTTATCAAAAAATGTATTATTACTATCGTTACTTATTAAAATTGTAGTTTTATATTGAAAATTATAAGAAAAAGCTAATATAGTTGAGATAATTATTGTTAAAATACTTATGATTAATCCTGTAGTTTTTTGCTTTTTATTTTTCAGAATGCACAATGGATATATAAGCATTGTCAATAGACAAAATAATACAGTTAATAAATGACATGGAAAACTATAAATCATTTCTTTTAAATAATTATAATAGTGTGAACCTAAAAATAATAATATAAGGGTTATTATTAATAAACTTAGCCAGTTATTTTTTTTAATTTGATAACCAAAATAACCTAAAGGTAGTGTTACTACTGTCCATAAAAACCAGTATTTATAATATCTAAATATTTCAAATCCTTCATTATAGAATGGTACTTGAATTAAATATACAATTGGCTGACTAATTAAAAAGAATATAAAACATTTTAATGCTGAATCTTTTGCTGATTTACTATTCATAATAATAATAATACCGAATAAAATCCATACTTCAAATGATACTGATATGTCGTGAAATGACGTGTTTTTTAATGCTGGAATTAGTGCCATAATTGCAGTATATATTCCAGATATAATCGCAAATATTATTAGCTTTGGCCAAGTTAAATTAATGTTACCCAGTAAATTTTTAATCTTTTGCAAAAAATCTCCTCCTTAAAGTTGCTATTCAACTATATATTTTTAATTTTAGGATTATATAAACCAAATGAATATTTTTTTAATGTTTTAGTATATTCTTCTTTATTGAAGTCTTTATTTGTCGATAGAATTGAATATTCTATATCATCATCTATAAAGTATTCAGTTTCATTAAATCCATTTTTTTTATAAAATTTTAATCTTTTTAATCTTTGCTCGTAATTTTGGGAATTTTTATCTATCTTTTCTATATTTAATATTATTTCTTTACCCTTATATTTTTCTTTTATATATTTTAATATTTTTGTACCATAACCATTTGATTGAATTTTATCATAAACCGCTAAATAAAAAATAAATATCATATTACAATTTATTATACTGTATGAAAAACCAACAAATTCATTATCGTCGTAATAAGCATTAAAATCTACCATTTTTCTTTGTGAAAGTAATAGTAATATCCACATTGGTATGATTTCATTTTTTGGAAATGTTTTTAACATTAAATCTTTAATAACTTTGTACTCATCTAATTTTTTATTAACTTTTTTACATTCTAGTTCCAAAATATCATCTCCAGATTAATTTATTGTTTTTTATTAATGCATATATTATTTTGACAAGGCTTGATATTAGTCAAAAAGTATTTAAAACTATTTTATATTAATAATATCAATTTATTATCATCGAATTTCAGTTTAAATGTTGCACGATAATTTAAATAGCCATTAAAAAATACATTCCTATTTCCCTCTTTTTGAACTAATTCCATTTTGGAATAAGTTGAATTTTTATCTAATTCATTTTCATTATATATATTTATAAGATGCTTTGCTATTGCAGGCTGGTCAACATCAAATAATTCTTCTATGGATTTTTGTGTCACCCATAAAGTCTTATTTTCATATCTAACTTGAATGCCTTTATCTTTTTCTTGATGCTTAAATGTTATAAACTCTTCTGTACTACTTCTTATAATTAAATCTTTTGCCATCTTTTATCATCTCCTTCTTTCTAATAAACATACGCACTCTACGTGATATGTTCTTGGGAACATATTGAAAGGAGTAACTTCTACTACTTCATATTCTTTTAATAAACTGATGTCTCTAGCTAAGGTTGCTGGGTCGCATGATACATATACAATATTACTAGGAGAAAGTCTTTTGATATTTTCTATTGTCTTTTGATCTAATCCTGATCTTGGCGGATCTACTATTATCATATCAATATCTTTAAAGCTTTCTATAACATTTTCAACTTTATTTTCTATAAATTCTATGTTATTAATATTATTTAATTTTTTATTTAAATTTGCATCTTTTATATTTGATTTAGAATAGTCAACTCCAGTTACGAGACCGTCAACAAATTCTGAAACATAAATGCCAAAACTACCAGTACCAGAATATAAATCTAGTAATCTCTTTGGCTTTATTTTTTCTACTTCAGCTTTGACTTTATCATATAACTTTTCAGTTAGTTTTTCATTTACTTGAAAGAATGAGTCAATAGATAAATAATAATTTTTATTGCCAATACTAGTAATGATTCTTTTCTTTTCTGTTAAATATTTATCATTATATACTAAAACGTCAACTTTTTCTTTTATTTCATTGATATTTAATACTTCACCCGATATCTTTAACATTATTTCTTCTTGATTATTACTTGTACGAATAATGACTTCTGTAATATTATTTTTTGCTGAATTTAACTCTTTTAAAATGCTATTAATTCTTGGATTTAGTAAATAACATTTATCAATTTTAATGAGACTGTTGGAACCTTTTTGATAGTAGCCAAGTTGCTTGTCTTTACCATGAAATGTTACTTTATTTCGATAATAATATTCATCGGAAAATACTGTTTCTTTTACTTTAGTTGGATTAATTTTAGCGAATTTAACTAGTAGTTCTTGAACTTTACGTCTTTTAAATTCATTTTCTTTTTTAAATGATAAGTGTTCTAAATCACAACCGCCGCAGATGCTGTAATATGGACATTTTTCAATAATTCTATTTGGCGACTTTTCAATAAAATCTACTACTTCTGCTACATAGTACTTTTTTGTTTCTTTTATAATACTAATTTTAACAATTTCATTAGGAAGTGCATTTTCGACAAAACAAATTTTATTATTAATTTCTGTTATTCCTCTTCCAAAATGATCTAATTTTTCTATTTTAACATTCATAATATACCTCTTTTTTTATTATAACAAAAAGTACATAGTTTTTGAATATGATTCCATAATAATAATGGTGATTTTATGAGTTTAGTAAAAAGCATTAAAAGAAAGACAAAATATTCTAAAGATTATATCGTTAAAGAAATGTCTATAAAGGGTAAAAAAGTAGTTTTATTTTTCAATGAGGTACTTACAGATAGTTCTCATATTGATGAATTTATTTTAAAACAGTTGATACTACTTGATAAAAAATCTCTTAACAAATTAGAAAATACTTTACCAGTTTCAAATATTATTAAAATTAAGTATGATGAAATGTTTGATTATGTTAATAAAGGTTTTTTAGTTATTTGTACTAAATATGTATATGCAATTGAAGTAAAAGCAAAGCTTGATAGAGGCGTTTCAACTATAGAAAGTGAATTATCTATTGCTGGACCAAAGGACAGTTTTTCGGAGAATTTTAATACTAATTTAGGGCTTATAAGAAGGAGAATTAAGTCAACTAATCTTTGTGTTAAAAATATGGAGATTGGAGGAAGAAGTAAGACTAAAATTGGTGTTTTATATATTGATGATATTGCTTCTATGAAAACTGTAGAAAGAGTTAATGAAGTGTTAGATAGAATAGATATTGATGGAATAATTGATTCTAGTTATTTAAAGACTACATTAGAAGGACAAAAGAGTTTCTTCCCTACTATTATGATGAGTGAAAGACCAGATAAAAGTGCCATGGCATTATTAGAGGGTAAAATTGTTATTATTGTAGATATGAGTCCATATGCTTTGATTTTACCGAGTTTCTTTGTTGATTTTTTTCATACAACTGATGATTACTATCAAAAGTCATTTAATACTACTTTTATTAGAATAATTCGCTTTATTTCTTTTTTAGTTGCAGTATTTACACCAGCTTTATATATTGCTGTTACAACTAGAAATTATGATATTGTTCCGTTAGATTTACTTTTAATGTTAAAAGCCGGAAGAACTTTTGTACCTTTTCCGGCCTATATAGAAGCTTTATTTATGATTATTTGTTTTGAAATACTTAAGGAATCAGATTTGAGAATGTCTAACACGTCTGGTTCATCGGTTTCCATCTTGGGAGGATTAATACTAGGTGATGCTGCTGTTAGTGCGGGAATAGTCTCTCCTATTATGATCATTGTAATAGCTATTTCTTCTATTGCTGGGCTTGTTTTTTCTTCGGTAGAACTAGTTAACGCATTAAGGCTATATAAAATAATTCTGTTACTTCTTGGAACTATGTTAGGAATTTATGGTGTTGTTTTAGGGACGATATACATCGTTTATAAATTGTTGACTTTAAAAGTATTTGGCATACCTTATTTAGTTCCTTTTATACCGTTTGAGAAGAATGAAATAAATGACTCTATAATTAAAAGAGAAGAAAGTGTAAAGAAGAGAAACTCATTCTTAACAAAAAATATTAATAGAGGTGAGTATAAATGAAAAAGATTATTGTGTTGGTCATTTTATTTATTTTGTTTGGCTTTGTCATAAAGATACCTACCTATCACGAATTAAATGATTTAGCTATTATAAAGGGTGTTGGAGTTTCTTATAAGAATAGTAGTTATACAATTTACATGAAGGAAATAATTCCTACAAGAAGTGATGATGGTATAGAATACAAATATAAAATTTATGAAGCTAGTGCTGATGATTTAGAAAGTGCATTAGAAAAAGTTGCTGATAAAACAAAAAAGAAACTTTACTATAAAAGGTGTAAGTTTCTTGTTACTGATGTTGATCATAGTGGTTTTATAAATGAAATACTTGATATTAAGCCAAAAAATATTTATCATCCTTCAGATGATGTAAAGGACGTACTAGCAAAAACTAATTCTTAATTTCTTCACAGGTATATCCTTGATTTTCATAAAATTCTTTTTGTTTGTCTTTTGCATTGAAGTATTTTAGCAATGTATCATTGGCTGTATTTACTTGAACTGCAGCTTTAATAATAGTTACTGTTGTTATATTGTCTTCACTTCTTACGTCTATTCCGTTGATTGAAGAGAAAAATTGTATTTCTTCTTCTGGTGTTTTTAGGGAAGATTTTTCATTACTAACAGTTTCTTTTATAGCGTCTAGTTTTTCATACTTAATTGTATTTTGTTCTATGGAATCTTCTTTATATCTTGATCTACTTGTTATTTTATAAAGATTTATAGTATCTAGTTTTTCACACGATAATACGGAAAGATTACTGAATGATACTGTATGACTATTATCATTTGATAAGTTTACATCTTTGATGGTTGCTCGTAAAGCTGGTGGAACAATTATAAATGATAACAATATTATAATTACTAGAAATAACAATATATTTATTGGATTTATTTTTTTCATTTGATTAATCCTTTCTATTTTTTCATGTTAATAGTAACATATTGAATACTCTTTTTCAATGTGTTTTTTTTATTAAAGATTTTTCAACCTATTTAATTTTTCTTGAAGAAGTTTTCTTCTGTTTTCTTCTTCTTGATTATTTACTTCATACGAGGAGTCAGACTTAATAATAATTGCTCCTTCATGAACTTCTCCTTTTATTTCATTTTTATTAAGGGTTATTTTTTCTCCGGTAGTTAGTTCTTCGCAAACTACTACGTCATCTTCTATCTTGTCTACTGCATATTTCATATTGATCACCTACCCGTTGGTATTTGTTTTTATGGTTTTAAAAGTTATAATACTTCCATTTGACTCAGCAACAATAGAACCAGATTCATCAGTTCTATATATTTTTATATTTTTGTTTTCAAGACGTTTAATTATTTCATCATGTGGATGTTTATATGTATTATTTTCGCCAACTGAGATAATGGCGTAAGTTGGATTTACTTTGTCTAAAAAGACTTTTGAAGTTGAATACCTTGAACCATGGTGTCCTACTTTTAATACATCACTTTGAATGTTTTTGTCGAGAAGTTTTTTTTCTACTTTTGTTGAGGCATCTCCTGTAAATAAAAATGTATTTGTGCCATGTTTTAAACGTAGTACAATTGAAGAATCATTTAAATCTTTTGAATTGTTATCAATATATAGAGTCTCAATTGTTGTATCGGCAAATGTAAAACTTTTATCTATTTCAGGACTATTAAAAGCAACTTGTTTTTCTTCTAAAGCATCTAATACATCTTCAAATGTCTTTGTTGTTGTTAGTACTTCTGGCATATAGAATGTACCTATTGAAAAGTTTTTTATTATGTCATCCATACCACCAATGTGATCTTCATGAGCATGGGTTCCGATTACATATTCAAACTTTTCTATGCCTAAGCTCTTAAAGTAATTTACTAAATACGGACCGTCTTCATTATTACCGGCATCTATTAACATATATTCATTATTTTCTTCTATTAGTATAGAGTCTGCTTGTCCAACATCTAAATATGTTATTTTTAAATTATTAGATGTTTCGTTTATTACTTCGGTTTGCCTTTCTTTAGTTGATGTGTTTTCTTTATTTTTATTATTAGTATTAGGCTGAGTATAAATTCCGTATAAATAAACTATTAATAATAGTATTAGGGCTATAATTTTATTTTTTGTTTTCTTCTTCATATGATTCTCCTATATTTTTATTATACCATGTTTATTTTAAAATGAAAAAAGAATTATCTTATTGATAACTCTTTATTTTTGACCTGATGATTTATTATCTTTGTAATCACTATATTTATAATCTTTAAGTAACTGTTCTTTTGTTACTTTATATTTGTTTTCAAACCTTTTTGCATGCGTAAATACTTGATTATATGCTTCTTCCTCATCAAGTAATCCTCTTTCTTTAAGGAAACAGTGTCTAGCATATACTAGTTCTGGACTAACCATTAGTACATGAGGCTTTTCAACTATTAGCCAAGATAGTTTTAAATCACTTAGAAGTTCAAACTTTTCGGCTAAACCTTTTTCGCTATATCCAATAACGGTTGGCAAAGTTCTAATAATTGTATGTACATCATCATCATTATATCCTAACTCTCCAAGTTTATTCATTCTTCCTTTTATATTTTCAGTCTTTAATCCTAGCATTGTTGGAAATAACTTTATCATGGAAATTATTTCATCATCTGAATATCCTGATTCTTTAAAGACTTTTATTTTTTCATCAATAGTTGATTTTTTCATGGTATATAGAGTTGGTGAAGAAGTTGTAATTTTTAAAACTTCTTCTCTTGTTAGACTGAGTGACTCTAATTCTTTTATTTTTGTTCTTATGTTTTCAGGACTATATGTGTATAGCATTGGTACTGTTTTTGTTATTTTATGAATAGCTTCTTTACTATATCCTAATTCACTCAAAAGATTATAGATAGATTTTGCTTTATCAGAAGTTATAGTTAACATTGTAGGGCTTCTTTTAATCATTACTACTAATTCTTCAGGAGTATATCCTAAAGCTATATATTCATTAAAGCGAGATTTGATTCCTTCAAAATTTATACTAAATAAAGCTTGAGCTCTACTAATTATTGCGACTACATTTTGTCTTGTGAAACCAAGAGTTTCAATACTACTGATTTTTTCATTTAGGGTTTCTATTTTGAAGCCAAAGAGTGATGGTAATAAAACTAACATTCTATGTACCCTATCATGACTTATTCCTAGTTCTTCTAAATAAGATATTTTTTGTTTCATATTATCTTTTGAAAGTCCATAAATTGCTGGGGCGGTTTTGGACATTTTCTTAATTTCTTCTGCAGAAAAGCCATATTCACTTAGAAACTTTTCTTTATCTAGAAAATTTTCTTTGCTAAGACTATATAAAACCGGCTCGCTATTAAGCATTTTCAATAATTCTTCTTTAGCATATCCTTTAGATAGATAAAAATTAAATCTTTCTTTTAATTTATCTTTTCCTAGTGTAAAAGTCCTTGGAGTTCTTTTTAATATACTAATAGTTTCTTCTTCTGTATGTCCTAATTCGATCAAGCAATTGTATTTTTCAAGAAACTTACCTGCTGAAACACATAATAAACTGGGAGTATCAACTGTTACTTTTATTATTTCTTCTGGTGTTAAACCCAAACCATTAAATACTGCCCAGGTAGCTTGTGTTGTTAACATTGATGTTTCTTCTAATGAATCTTTGATTAATAATGATGATGTTATTCTTTCTATTTGCTCTTCGCTATATCCTAATTTTGCAAGATATTCTTTGTACATATTACTTCCTCTTTCTCATTTGCAACTATTAGTATACACTATTTTTTAAATATTAAATAGTCTTATGTAGCATTTTATAACTTTATTATATTAACCGTTACGTTATTATCCTTTAGTATATTTATTAAATCAGTCGTCTTGAGCCAAATGCTTGCGGTATTATCATTTGGATGAACACCTATTATATTGTTTGGTATTAATAATTCTTCATCAATATATACTTTTGTTTTATGTTCTTTATCATTTAAGGTTCCTAAAGGAGTAACTGAACCTTTTGTTAAGTTTAAAATTGATTTTAGTTCTTCTTCGCTGGCAAAACTTAAAGGTCTGGTATTATTATCTGTTCTAAACTTTTTTAAATCTACTTTTTTAGAACCTTTTACAGTTATTAAATAATAATTTTCTTTTTTATCATCGTGAAGGAATAAGTTTTTGGCATCTCCCTCTTTGTATGGAGTATTTATTTTTTCTATGTCCTTCATATTGTATACGGCTTGATGCTCGGTTATCTCATACCAGATATTTTTATTTTTCAAATATTCATATATTTCATTTTTATTCATTTTGCTTACCTCTATTTATAATTTTTCAGTCATCATTGAATAAGTACTAAAATTGATAGTTATTAAAATATTACCAATTATAAAAGAAAAAGTAATCATTTTTTGATTACTTTTAATTATCAACTTGGTGCGGGTAACAGGAGTTGAACCTGCAAGCCTTGCGGCACTAGATCCTAAGTCTAGCGCGTCTGCCAATTCCGCCATACCCGCAACATAATATGGTGGACCCTACAGGACTCGAACCTGTGACCGCCCGGTTATGAGCCGGATGCTCTAACCAACTGAGCTAAGGGTCCATTTCTATTTAATGATAACATATATTTTATGTTGTTGCAAGAGAAAAGATAAAATTTTTTTTAATTGTGTGAAAAATTAGGGAAAATGTTACATAAATAAAATTAAATAATTAGGGAAAA
>CAVAJX010000088.1:0-12943 GCA_963589235.1 bacterium
AAAATCTTAATCACTTTTTTGTATGCCTACTATACTAGGCTGTGAATAGTAACAATGTGTGATTGAATTTTTGTTGAAAAAAATAAAAAAGTATTGAAAAATAGAAATGCATTTGATATAATCAATTTGTCACTTGTAAATGGCGATGTAGCTCAGCTGGCTAGAGCGTCCGGTTCATACCCGGAAGGTCGGGGGTTCAATTCCCTCCGTCGCTACCAAATGAATGTTAGCTCGGGAATTTTTCCGAGTTTTTATTTTACTTTTCCTTTATTTTTTTATGATAATGGTGTAAAATTGAATTGTTGATTTATTGCCCTATAGCCAAGTGGTAAGGCAGTGCGCTCTGACCGCACCAGTTCGTTAGTTCGAATCTAACTAGGGCAGCCAATATAAATAATAATACAGTGAGGTGTATTTATGAATATAGATGAAAGATGCGAATTAGCTGAGATTTTATTCCCTAATATTACAAAAACTAGAGAATATTATGAAGAAATGTATCCGGAAAGAAATTTACCTGAAGGAGCAATGGTAACTAGATATGGTCCTTCTCCTACAGGAAGTGTTCATTTAGGAAACTTATATTCAGCTTTTTGCGATATGGTTTATGCTAGACAGTCTAAAGGTGTTTTCTTTTTAAGAATTGAAGACACTGATCAAAAACGTATGGTTGAAGGTGGAATTGAAAACATTACTGGAGTATTAAATGGTTTTAACATTTTACCAAGTGAAGGATATTCCTTTGGCGGAGAGTATGGACCTTATCAGCAAAGCGAAAGAACAGAAATTTATCAAACTTACGTAAAAGATTTGATTAAACAAGGACTTGCATATCCGTGTTTTATGACTGAAGAAGAACTTGCTAATATAAGAGAAGAACAAGAGATTAATAAAGTAAGAACAGGTGTATATGGTATTTATGCAGCTGATAGAGATTTATCTTTAGCTGAAATAAAAGAAAAACTTTCTAATGGAGAAGAGTATGTTATTAGATTAAAGTCTCCAGGTGATGCTTCTAAGACAATAGAAGTAGTTGACTGTATTAAGGGGAAAATGAAATTTCCTGAACATGATACAGATACAGTACTTTTAAAGAAAAATGGAATTCCTACATATCATTTTGCTCACGCTATTGATGATCATTTAATGCATACGACTCATGTTATTAGAGGAGATGAATGGGTTTCTAGTTTGCCATTGCATATTCAATTATTTGAAGTGCTTGGTTTTGATAAAGTTCAATACGCACATATTGCACCAATTACAATTAAAGATCAAGAAACAGGTGCAATTCGTAAGTTAAGTAAAAGAAAAGATCCTTGGGCTGGAGTAAAGTTTTATGAAGAAGGTGGAATTCCAATTGAGGCTTTACATCTTTATTTAGCAACAATTACAAATACTAATTTTGAAGAATGGTATTTAGCTAATCAAGATAAAACAATAGAAGACTTTACTTTTAGTTTTGATAAGCAAGCTATTGGCGGTACTAGTTTTGATGAAGCTAAGTTTAATAATATTTGTAAAACATATTTTTCTAGAAAGACCGGAAAAGAAGTTTTTGATGAAACACTAATCTGGGCTAAAAAGTATGATGAAGACTACGCTGAATTATTAGAAGAAAATAAAAATGCAATGATTAAGTTTTTAAGTATTGAAAAAGATGGCCCTAGACCTAGAAAAGATATATCTAAATATAGTGATGTTAAAGAAGAATTTTCTTATGCGATAGATTCTATGTTTGAAAATGAAAACTATTCAAAATATGATGGCGATAAGACTTATGATGTTTCTTTAGTAAGAGAATATATTAATGGTATTGATTTAGATGTTACTAATGAGGAATGGTTTAATATGACTAAGGAGTTTGCTATTAATCATGGTTATGCAGCTAGTCCTAAAGATTTCAAAAAAAATCCAGATGATTATAAAGGACATGTTGGTGATATATGTGAGGCTGTTCGAGTTATACTTACTGGTAGAAGACAATCACCTGATTTATTTTCAATAATGAAAATACTTGGATTGGAAAAAATAAATAATAGAATTAATTATTATGAAAGAAATTTTATGAAAAAGTAGCCTAATTTACTTGGCTATTTTTTATTGCATTTTTGTTTGCTTTATGGTATTATAAACAACAAATTTATAACTATGTTGTTTTATTTACTTTATGTGATATTTATATTTAAGGTTGGTGATTTTATGAATATTATTGAAGCAAAAAAAAGATTACATAAGATTTTGCATTATCCTTATCTTAATAATTATAATCATGAATTTTGTGAAAGGATACTTAAAGAACTTAAGGATTCTAATGATGATGATTATTATTGCTTACTAGGTACTTTTCTTTTATTTGATAAAAAGTATGAAGATAGTAAGAATGCATTCTATAAAGATTTAGAAACTGGCGGAAATTATAGTTCTTATTATGGTCTTTATAGAGTGGCTTTATATGAAAATGATTATGAAAATGCATATAAATATGCATTGTTATGTGATGAAAAAAAAGATGCTTCAGGTGTTGATTTTTCATTACAGTCAGCTTTAGCAAATAAAACACTAAAATTGGTTTCTGAAGATGATACAAAAGATGATACTATTATGCTTGGTAAAAATACTTTTTTTGAATTTTCAGTTAATAGATTTTATTCCAAAGCTGTTGATGCATTTAATAACAATGATATATTTGGTGTTAGAGAAAATATTGTTAATATATGTGAAAAATGTGATGTTAAAAATGTTCCTTTTAATTTTTATGAGTTGTTGAATAGTATTGACTCATTAATTTTCTTACAAAGAGATGCTTATTTTAAATCAGTTGATGAAGGGAAAAAATACAATTTTTCTACAAGAGAAGCATTAAATTATATTAATATGACTATTTATTCAGATGTTGATAAAGCGGCAGAAATTTATGAAAAAGAAAAGAATAGATTAAAAGAAGGTACTAATCCTTTACTTATTGATTATATTGAAAAAAAAATATTAGAAAGAAAAAGATTTATTTCGCTTGAAAATAATCAATCTAGATTTTATAAATATTCTATAAACCAGGCTAAAACCACAATAAATAATGGTAATTTTGATAATGCTTTATTATTTTGTGATAATGGATTAGATATTACTGGTTGTACTGTATTTTCATATTATAAAGGTAAAGCATTATATTTTTTAGGAAGATATGATGAAGCAATTGATTCATTTAATAAATATTTGGAATCTGGTTCTAGTAAATTTACAGGAGCGATGCAATATTTGAAAATGTCATATGAAATACTTGGCAAAGATGAAGTAGCGTCTAAAATAGGTAATGATTATGAGACATTTGCTAATTACTTTATTAATTTATCTGAAGCTAATAGATATAAAAAAATAGGAACATCCAAAAAGGAAGGTTCTAACAATTATTCAAAAATAGGACATGTTAAGGTCGATATTAAGTCATTGGTCTCTGACGATTTGACATTAGCAGATTATGATAA
Source organism: bacterium (assembly GCA_963589235.1). Lineage (GTDB taxonomy): Bacteria > Bacillota_I > Bacilli_A > RF39 > UBA660 > CAG-877. The sequence continues at coordinate 3,486 of CAVAJX010000088.1, forward strand.
ATATTGTTTTAAACAAAAAATAGGTGTTGTTGCAGGATTATATGGATTTAAATCCAGTGTGAAAAAAGCTGATAAATTAATTGGTCAATTAGAAAAAAGTGCCAAAACTTCTGAAGAAAAAGAATTAGTTAAAGTAATTAAAACAAATAAAAAATTATTAATGAGTCGTGGAGGCAAAAAGTAATATTAGTTCTTTTCATTAATAATTTAATGAGGAAGTGAATTTATGTCAATTATAGACATTAGATATAAATTAAATAAAATACTTGGTTATGAAACAATAAAAGAAAATGCTTTTATTGAGTGTGAAGGTTTAGTTGAAGAACTTAAAAATTTAAATGATAATAGATATTTATTTTATAAGGCAAGATTACATTACAGAAGAAAAGAATTCGATAAAGCTAGAGAATGTTATTTAGAAATGATAGATTCTTCTAATGATGTTTTTTCTGGATATTATGGATTATATATTTTAGATGTATTTGATAGAAATTATGAAAGTGCATTTAAAGATATTCTTTTATGTAAAAAATATAGTGATAATTCAAATTTAGATTTAAGTTTTTATATTACACTTGCTAAAGCATGTTGTGATATTAATTCTTGTTTTGATGAATTTTCCAATACTCAATATAATGTTGTAATTGATAAAGAAGAATGTTCTTGGAACAATAAGATGCAAAAACTTTATAATGATGCAGTTGATTGCTTTAATAATCGTAATTATATTGAAACTGCTATTTTATTGAAAAAATTTAATAAAATTGATCATTCAGTTAATACATACTATGAGTCAGGTGTTCTTTTGAAATGTATTAATAATTTAATTGATTTGCTTGGTAAAAAGTATTTAGAATCTGTTTTAGTAAATGGTAGTTCATCTTTATCGAGTGATGCTGATATAAAACAACTTGTTAATTTTATGCAGATGATTACGTTTGATGAATTTCCATTAGTTGAAAGAGTTTTTTATAATTATTATGATTTAATAAAAAATAATACTAGTGATGTTATTTTTCAATATATGGAAAATAGAATTTCAGAAAGAAGAAAGTTTTTGAATTTTGATTTTGAAATTAGGCATGAATATAATAAAATAATGTCTGATATTAAAAAAGCTAAGAAGGAAAAAGATTATAATAAAATAATTGAACTATCCATACTTGGAAAAGAATTGTTTAATATACCAATTTTTGATTATTATCAAGGACAAGCTTACTTTAGAATGAATATGTATGATGAATCAATAGATAAATTACGTGAATATTTAGAGACTGGTTCTGTTAAAGCAATCAAAGCAAGAGGTTATTTATCAATTGCTTATATGTCTACTAATAATTATGAACAAGCATCTTTAGTAGAAGAAGAAATAAAGCAATTAGATGATTATTTTCTTAAATTAAATAGAAAAAAGATTTATGCAGAAAAAAATAAATATGAAAAATTAGTTAATACTAATGATATTTCTAGTGATATAGATAAATTTATGGATGTAGAACTTTCGATTGATGAATTTTATTCTTATTCTTTTCCAAAAAAAGTAGCTTTAGTTAGACAACTTTACACTTCTAACATGAAAAAGTTGGGAGATAAATTTATGAAAGAAATTGAAAGTAACCCTTGTACTGACTTGGAAAAAAAGGTTATTTCAAAAGAAAAACAAAATAAAAAATTATATATTACAAAAGGTAAATTTGGACAAAAGTAAATTTTGTTCTTTTTTTTTTTTTATTTTTTTGTATAATTATATTATAGGAGAGGTGATAAAATGAAAAAGGGTGCAATTATTGGTTTGGTTGTTTTAGGGGTATTATTAATTTTAGTTTTTGTTGTTATTGGAAATTATAACAATATGACTACAAGTAGAGAAAATGTTGATACTAAGAGTAGTGATGTAGATGTTTATTTACAAAGAAGAGCTGATTTGATTCCTAATTTAGTAAGTACTGTTAAAGGATATATGCAACATGAGGAACAAGTTATTTCAGATATTACTACAGCAAGAGAAAATTTATTAAATGCTAGTAGTATGTCAGAAAAAGCGACAGCAAATGATGAATTAACTAGTGCTATTAATGCTTTAGCAGTTGTAGTTGAAAATTATCCTGATTTAAAAGCTAATACAAATTTTATTAATTTACAAGATGAACTTACAGGAGCTGAAAATAGAATATCAACTGCTAGACGTGATTATAATGATGCTGTTAAGGAATATAATACTTTAATTATTAAATTCCCTAATAATATTTTAGCTTCTATGTTTAATTTTGAGAAAGCAGAGTACTTTAAAGCAGATGAAGGAAAAACTGATGCTCCTAATGTAGAGTTCTAATATGATGAAGAAAATATTTTTAGTACTAGTATTAGTACTTTTTCCTTTTAATTGCTTTGCATTAGTTACGCCAACAGATGATTTTTATATAAATGATTATGCTAATATTCTTAGTGATGATGTTGAACAATATATACTTTCTAGATCGGTTGATTTAGAAAGTAAAACTGGTGCTCAGATTGTTGTTGTAACTGTTAATAATTTAGAAGAAATTAGTTTGGAAGATTACGCTACTAAATTATTTAGAGAATTTGAGATAGGAGATTCTGTAGAAAATAATGGATTGTTGTTACTATTATCATTAGAAGAAAGAGAATTTAGAGTAGAAGTTGGTTATGGGCTTGAAGGTGTTTTGACAGATGGTCTTACGGGTAGATATCAGGATGAGTATATAATACCTTATTTAAAGAATGATGACTGGGATACAGGTTTAAAAACTGGATATACAGCATTTTATAAAAAATTATGTGATTATTATGAAATTGATGCTTTAGATGATACTATTATAATTACTGATTTTGATGAATATTTAAATAATGAAGAAGATTCTGTAATTCTTACTTATTGGATTTTACTTATTTCAGCTTTTTCTATTATTGGTTTTGCACAAGGTAGTTATTGTAAAAAGATTAATAGTAAGAAGCCAGCAAAACTTAGTACGTTTTATATAGTCATTTCTTTTTTATTGTTGATGTTTCTTATTGCGATGATAATTTTGAATTCTTCTATTCTATGGATTCCAGTTTTAGTATTTAAAGAAATATTTTATTTGATAGGTAAACATAAGTCTAAATCTGGTTCATCTATTGGTGGTTCAAGATATCGTTCCTATTCTTCACGTAGCAGTTCTTCTAGTCATTCATCTTCTATAAGGTTCTCTGGTGGAGGAGGAACATCTGGCAGTGGCGGAAGCTCGAGAAGATTTTAATAGCAAGAAAAACTTGCTATTTTTCTTTATTTGATAAAGTATTTTTGATATAATATTTCTTGGTGAAGTATATGAAACGTAGTGAAGTAGATAGAGAAAAATTAAGTCCTATGATGCAACAATATATGGAGATAAAGGATAAATACGAAGATAATATTATCTTTTTTAGACTTGGAGATTTTTATGAGATGTTTTTTGAAGATGCAATACTTGCTTCACGTGTTTTAGAATTAACTTTAACTGGTAAACAAGCGGGACTTGATGAAAGAGTTCCAATGTGTGGTGTCCCACATCATGCTTATGCCTCTTATGTTGATGAATTAATTGATAAAGGTTATAAAGTTGCGATATGTGAACAATTAGAAGATCCTAAAGAGACCAAAGGAATGGTTAAAAGAGATGTAGTTCAAATAGTTACTAAGGGTACAAGACTTGATTCTAATATAGATGCTAAAAGTAATAATTATATAGCTAATATATATGACTTTTCATATTGTTATGGGGTTAGTTATGCAGATGTTTCTACGGGAGAAGTTTATGTTACTTTAATTGATGGAGAAAAATATAAAGTAATTAAAGAAGTTGTTAGAAATGGTTTTAGAGAAGTTATTGTTAATGACCTAATAGATAGAGAAATAGTAGAAGAATTAAGAACTAATTATGGAATACTTGTTAGTATTACTAAAGAGGAATTAGATGACAAAAATTATGAATATATTTATAAAGATTTAGAAGATGTTAGACTTACACAGACTTTAAAGCATTTACTATATTATATAGTTGATACTAAAAAAGGGGATTTGCATCACTTACAAAAAGCTATTGTAATTAAATCAAGTGAATATTTAGAGTTTGATATTAATACAAAGAAGAATTTGGAATTAATTGAGACACTTAGAAATAGAGAAAGGCAATATAGTTTATTCTGGTTACTTGATAAGAATAAGACCGCTATGGGATCTAGGTTTTTAAAACATAATATTGAAAATCCTTTAACATCTAAAGAAGAATTAGAAAGAAGATATGATTATGTTTCAAAATTATCAACTGAATTTATTTTAAGAGATGACTTGATAAAAGCTTTAGATGAAGTTTATGATTTAGAAAGAATTGTTGGTAGAGTTACATATGGAAATTTGAATGCTAAAGATTTATTACAATTAAAAGGATCTTTAGAAGCTCTTCCAAAGATAAAAGAAATATTAACTACTATTGGCTATGATAAGGAGATAGAGATTTTTGATGATTTATATTCATTACTTGATAGAGCAATATTACCTGATGCACCTTTTACATTACATGAAGGACATTTAATAAAACCTGAATATAATAGTGAACTTGATGAATTAAAAAGTATTAGTGCTGGTTCTAAAGACTTTATTTTAGAGATAGAGCAACAAGAAAGAGAAAAGACTGGTATTAAGAATTTGAAGGTTGGATTTAATAAAGTTTTTGGATATTATATTGAAGTGCCTAAGGGACAAAAGCATTTAATTAAAGATGAGTATGGTTATGATAGAAGACAAACTTTAACTAATTGTGAAAGATTTATTACACCAATATTAAAAGAAAAAGAAAATATTATACTTGGAGCAGAAGATAAGATTATTAATCTTGAATATAAATTATTTATGGATATTAGAGAAGTAGTTAAAAGATATGTTCCTAGATTACAAAGACTTTCTAAAATAATTAGTGAAGTTGATATGTTGCAAGCTTTTTCTATTGTTTCAGATAATTATAAGTTTGTAAGACCGGAAATTGTTTCAGATAGAACTGTTAAAATGATAGGATGTCGTCATCCAGTAGTTGAACAAGTTATGAAGGATAAATATGTTCCTAATGATATTATTATGGATAAGACTACTGATATTTTATTAATTACTGGTCCTAATATGGCTGGTAAATCTACTTATATGAGACAATGTGCTATTACAGTTATTATGGCTCAAATAGGATGTTTTGTACCATGTAAGAGTTGTTCTATGCCTATTTTTGATAAGATATTTACTCGTATTGGTGCTTCAGATGATTTGGTTTCTGGACAGTCTACTTTTATGGTTGAAATGAAAGAAGCTAATTATGCAATTAGTGAAGCTACACCTAATAGTTTGATTTTATTTGATGAACTTGGTCGTGGTACTGCTACATATGATGGGATGAGTTTGGCACAAGCAATACTTGAATATATTCATGATAAAATTAAGGCAAAGACAATGTTTTCAACACATTATCATGAACTAACTGTTTTAGAAAAAGATCTTAAACATCTAAAAAATGTACATGTTTCAGCAGTTGAGGAAGATGGTAAGATTACATTTTTACATAAAGTAAAACCTGGTTCAGTAGATAAGAGTTATGGTATTCATGTTGCTTCTTTGGCGAAACTACCTGATAGTTTAATAAAAAGAGCTGATGAAATACTTAGTGTATATGAAAAGAAGAATGTTAAAAAGGAAACATTTACGCAAACTTCATTATTTGAACTTAGTGAAAGTGAAGTTGAAGTTAAAACTAATCCAATAGAAGAAAAGGTTAGAAAAATTAATCCTTTAGAAATGACACCAATGGAAGCCTTGTCATTCCTTTATGAATTAAAAAAAGAAATTAAAGATAAAAAGTAATTATTATGATATAATTTGTTTAAGATATGATGCTTATTTAAATATATTATTTATTTAAAAATAATTTTTGGAGAGTGAAGTATGAAAAGTAGAAGTGAATTAAGAGATATTATTATTAAAGTTCTTTATCAAGCTAATTTATTTGATGAAGCTAAAATTGACTATAATGTTGATGATTTAATTAAGGAACAATTTGATGTTCAAAATGAATTTGTTGATACTTGTGTTAAAGGGATATTAGAAAATAAAAAGAAAATTTATAAACTTGCTGATAGTAAACTTAATAAATGGACAATGGATAGATTAAATAAAGTTGATCAAGCTATTATAGCTCTTGGTATTTTTGAACTTAAATATATTGATACACCTAGTGTAGTAGCAATTAATGAAGCTATTGAATTATCTAAGACTTATTCTGAAGAAGCTGTTACTAAAATGATTAATGGTGTTTTAGATAAGATATATCATGATGTAGAAAAATGTTAGGTGAGAAATATGAATGATAAATATATTACAGTTACACAGTTAACGAGATATATTAAGTATAAAATTGATAATGATGTTAATTTAAATGAAGTTTTTCTTAAGGGTGAAATATCTAATTTTAAAGCACATACTAGAGGACATTATTATTTTACTTTAAAGGATGATGGTAGTAGAATTAACGCTATTATGTTTGCTTCTAGTACGAAGAGGCTTAAGTTTATGCCAAATGATGGAATGAAAGTTTTAGTTACTGGTAAAATTAGTGTGTTTGAGGCGAATGGTGGTTATCAGATTTATGTTAATGATATGTTAGAAGATGGTATTGGTAATTTATATATTGCTTATGAACAATTAAAGAAAAAGCTTGAAGCTGAAGGATTATTTGATACTAGTATTAAGAAAAAAATACGTAAAATTCCTAAAAGAATTGGTGTAGTTACAGCTCCTACTGGTGCTGCTATTAAAGATATTATTTCAACTATTAAAAGACGTTGGCCTATTGCTGAGGTATATTTATTTCCAGCCTTGGTTCAAGGTGAAGACGCTAAAGAAGATATAGTTAAGCAAATTCATAATAGTATTAATTATGATATTGATACTTTAATTGTTGGTCGTGGTGGAGGAAGTATTGAGGACTTATGGGCATTTAATGAAGAGATAGTGGCACGAGCAATATATGAGTGTCCAGTTCCAGTTATTAGTGCTGTTGGTCATGAAATAGATTTTACGATAGCTGATTTCGTAGCTGACCTAAGAGCTCCAACTCCTACTGGTGCAGCAGAAATGGCTGTTCCTGATATTAATGATATAAAGACATATTTAGAACAAATTAAAATTAGGCTTAATAAAGCTATTACTAATGATCTTAATAGATATAAAGAAAAATTAAACTATTTAAAATCTAGACCAGTACTTGTTAATCCGATTACTATATACCAGAATAAAGAAATGTTTTTTGATAATATTATTGAAAGACTTAAATATAGTATGAAAGATATTGTTAGTTTAAAAGAAAAGAGATTAATAACTATTAAGAATTCCTATGCTTTGAAAAGTCCATATCAATTAATAGATAAGAAGGCTAATAAGTATTTACAATTAGTTTCTAAGTTGGAAACACTAAGTCCATTGCTTACTATTAAGAGAGGTTATTCTATAACGAGAATTGATGGTAAAGTAATTAAAAGTGTTAAAAAAATTAAAAAGAAAGATGTTATTACAGTTGAGTTTAGTGATGGTAATATAAAAGCAGAAGTATTGTAATAGAAATAATTTAAGAAAGGAAAAATATTATGGCAGAAAAAAAAGTTCCAAGTTTTGAAGAGAACTTGGAAAAATTAGAATCTATTGTTAAAAAGTTAGAAACTGGTGAGGTTCCTTTAGATGAGGCAATAGATAATTTTAATGAAGCTATGGAATTAGCTAAAACTTGTGATGAGAAATTAAAAAATGCAGAAGAAGCCATTACTAAATTAGTAAAAGATAATGGCGACGTCGTTGATTTCAAAGTAGAAGAGTAGAAGAAAACCTATGTAAAATTACATAGGTCTTTTTTTATCCTTCAATTAAACTCATAGCTAGTTCAAATTCTTCGTCATTATCTAATGGGTATATTGTTTCTTGATCTACAGTTGTATATTTTCTTATTAAATTATCATTTTCATCATCAAGATTTGATAAATACATATAAGTCGTGTCACCTGATGTTTTTTCCATGACTACTTCGTATTTTTTATTATCAATTAATACGTATTCTACTTCTCTTTCTTCAGTCATATTATTTTCCTCCTTTACTAGCTTGATCTGTGTTAGTAGCGGATTTTTCTGCTGATGCAGGAAACATAGAGTCAATTTCATTTTGAGCTATTAATGCATCAGCAACATTTTGTCTCCATAAGTTTACGTCTTGTTGGTTATTTGCATTTACTTGGTTATTTGCACGCATATATTCTTCTACACTTCCAAATGGTCTTTCAACTGTTGTTGTATCTACATTTTCTAAAACGCGGTCTGCATCAGCTTCGCCCATGTTACTATATAAACCATATACTTCATTATTATCTACTTTACCATCATTTGAAATTTCTCTTGCAATTCCTTCTTCATCATATGTTAGACCATCACCAGTTGATGTTGTTGTTACATAAGGGCTTATATTATTTTCATAGAAGTCTTCAGTATATTGTTGAACTACAGCATCTCTTGTTTCATTAAGTTCTTTATTATCTAGATAGTCGTTTATTTCCATTGTTCCATAAATTCCTGCTGCTCCACCGGCAATTAACCCTAGTGCTAATCCAATTGTAGCGGCTTTCTTTCCAATAGCTTTTTTAGCTTTTTTAACCGTGTCTGCTTGTTCTTTCCATTCAGCATCTTTTGACTTTGCGTCTGTTGTTGTTTTATGTCTTGCATTACTTGAATTATGTACTCCGTTTGTATCTTTACTAGAGTTTATATAAGTACGTTCTGCTTTTCTCGCTCTTTCTATTTCCATAATTACATCATGTCCATCCAATTGACCTTTTTTCCAATCTACAGGAAGCGGTTCAGGAATTTGCACCGATTCATCTGATCCAAGTTGCCTAATTAGATCTGGATTTCGCAGAATTTCATTATGATATTTTTCTATGAAGTCGCGCTTTGATCTTAACTTTTCTATTTCTTCTTCTTTTTTATTTATCTCCATTTCTTTTTCTTTTATCTCCATACTAATTTTATCCCTCAGTAGATCTACTTCATCTAATTTAAGTGCATCATTCCCTCCGATGATTGGCCAAATAGAATCTGAATCTTGCCAAATTCCATCATTTTTTTCTCCTACTGCGACTAAACTACTTTCAGCAGCTGGTTCTTCTTTTTCTGGACTATTAGGATAGCTATTATCTTTTGCCCAGTCGTATGGTTTGTCTGAACTAGAACCAAATTCAGACATTATGTCATCTAAATTCATATTTTCTCCTTCCATATTATCACCTTAATCTAATTATACTTGGTAGTAATTATTTTGTCAAAAAAAACGTCAAATTATCAGTAAAAAAAGAGTAAATAAATTTGTTTTATTAAAAATAGGTAAAATTTATAAAAAAAT
>CAVAJX010000089.1:0-14164 GCA_963589235.1 bacterium
AATATCAATTTTCTTATAATATCAATTAATGAGCATATGGCGTATGTTAATAAGGCGTACACTAAAATATATATAATTAAATAATTACTTGTTATAACTGTTGCTCTATTCATTATGTTTTCGTATACATATACTGATAACATAAAGTCTGTGTGTATTAAATAAACAGAGAATGAATAAGAAGAAAGTTTATTTATTATTTTATTATCAATTTCTATTTTATTAAAAAACTGAAATAACGCTATAGAAGATATAATATTAAATAAATTATTATAATTCCAATAAGTATCTGTTACTCTTATTATAGATAATAAAAATATTATTAATTGGCTTGCTATACATACTATTAAATAATTCATTTTCTTATCATTAGTCTGGTTGTGAAATCTTTTAATATAACCTGTAATTATGAATAACTGTATGAATGATATTATTCCATATCCATTATCTAGTCTTAAACCTCCTGGTAAAAATGTTGACCAGATACTACAAAATATAAGTGATATTAAAATTAGATTTCGATATGACTTCTTTGATATTTTATTTAGAATAAATGATAAATATGGCGAAATTAGATATAATGTGATATAACTTAAAACAAACCATCTTCTACCTGCTAAAAATGGAATGACGGCATATAATAGTTCTAGTTTATCAAATGGTTTAATTTTTAATATTACAGCTAGTATGAAAAATAATAGTCCATAAAATACAATGCAAGAAATTAAATTAATTATTTTTCTTAACTTTACTTTTTTAGTTTCCATTAAAAAATAAGCTGAAATAATTACAAATATATTTACACCTATAATTGATATACTTTCTACAAATTGAATTAAATAATAATTTTTTATAGACTTATCCAAATTAGTATAAGGTCCAACAAAATGCAATACTATTATCATTAGCATTGCAATTATTCTTAGTAGTTCTATACTTGAATTTCTCTTTTTTTGTTTCATATTATATTCTCCAATGTAAATATATTGATAGAATATTTCTACCATTAAAAATTTAATTATTCTTTATCAATGTTATACATATATTTTAATAACACGCGTGAGATTCTAGCATATCCCAAATTATTTGGATGTAGTCCATCTTTACTATATTCTAAGTCATAATTTCCATCATCATCAGCCAATTCATCATACATATCAATATATACTATATTATTTTCGTCGCAAAACTCTTTCATTTTTAAGTTGACATATTTAATATCTTCATTACTTCTATTTTGGGCTGATGAATTAGGAGCATTTTCATTTACGGGATATATTGACTGATAATATAATTTTGTATTTTTTCTATGTTTTTTTATTTCTTTAAAAATTTTTTGAATATTTTTAACTACATTATCTTTATCCATATCTTCCATGTTCAAATCATTTGTTCCTATTAAAAGATAAACTTGAGTTGGATTATATTGATATACCATTTCATCCATTCTACTTAGAATATCTGTAGTTTTATACCCTGCTATTCCACTTTTTACAATGGGCATATTTCCAAATATTTCGTCTATTGGATACCAGTCAACAATTGAATCACCAAGAAAAACTATGTTTTCTTTCTTCATGGTATTTCCATATGTATCTTTTTTATCTGAAATTGCTAAAATGTTTTTAGTACTCATTAGCAACAAGATTATAATAATTCCAAATAAACCTTTTTTTATTCTTTTTGTCATGTAATAACACCTCTTATAATAATTGTTAAGTATCATAGTTATATATTTATTTTTTCTATACACTCATAATATTTAGTTCTTATTTTTCCAGAAATTTTTAAATCATATATTTTCTTAAAAATTATAATTCTGACTTTTTCTATAATACATCCAAGTATGAAGACAAGTAAAACAATGCCTAATAGATAGAATAAATATGAAAATTGTGTTACTTTTTCTCCTAATTTAAAGAAACTATATATATATGGTTTCAACAATTGATTATCATGTATTAAATATACAGCAAATGAAGTTTCTGATATTTTGTTTATTAGTTTACTTTTTAAATCTAATGTTCCAAAAAGACAGAAATATGATATTGTTTGAATTATAATTATTGGACTTGAATAATTGTATTTATTATTGATAAATATATCACCAATTGATTGCGTTAGGGAATTGATATCATAATATTTTAATGATAAATCAGTTAATACTTTGTTTAATAAAACGCATACAGCAAATATTAAAATGTAAGTTAACCTCTCTTTTGATTTACTTTTCTTTGTTTTTAATGGATATTTTCTTAAATAGCCTCCAACAAAATATAAAAATATAAAATTTACAATTCCAAACCCATCGTTTTTATAGAATAAACCATTTGTTATGAATGGCATTACTGATAATAATACAAATAGTATAATTATAAATCTTTTATAATCTTTTTTTCTAAATCCTTTAATTAGTTTGTTCAAATATGGACTAATAATATATACAATTAAAAATATTTTTGCATACCAATATTCAGTTAAATTTACAATGGCGGTTTCTTGTAGTAATGCCGCTTTACTCAATACTAATCTATCTGTTAGCAATAAAAAGAGAACTATTGCTAATCTGTAAAACCAAGTTTGATTTATTAACTTCCATACTTTTTGTTGCTTAAATTTTGAATCTGTTTGAAAATACCCTGTTATAAGTATATATGAATTAACATGTACCAAACTTATGCATATTAAAACATCTAATACACCTTTTAAAAGTTTATTATCACAGTTAGCATATATGCCACCATGTACAGCAAAGTGAAAAAGGACTATGAATAACATTGATATGATGCGCATTAATTCAAAATTTGATTTTCTAGTTATTTCTTTCACTCTAAATAATACCTCTTGTTATAATTAAAAAACTATTTATTTTTTTCTTCTAAATTTTCTGAAATTATAAATCTTGGTCTTGCTTTTGTTTCACTATACATTTTACCAATATACTCACCTATTACTCCAATACATATCATTTGTAATCCACCAATGAACCAGATTGAAATTGATAAGAATGTCCATCCAGCAACTGTATTTCCATTTAATTTCATTATTAATGAATATAGCATTATACCTATACTTACAAAAAGAATTAAAAAACCAAGTATACAGATAAATCTTAATGGTTTTACACTGAATGATGTGATTCCATCCCAAGCAAAATTCAACATTTTTTTCAATGGATATTTTGATTCACCGGCAAATCTTTCATTTCTTTCGTAATATACTACATCAGATTTATAGCCAATTAATGGGAACATTCCTCTTAAGAATAAATTTACTTCTTTAAAATTTTCAAATTCGTCTAGAACTCTTTTTGATGTTAAACGATAATCTGCATGATTATAAACACAGTCTACTCCCAAGAATTTCATAAATTTATAAAATCCTTCTGCTGTTACACGTTTGAAGAATGTATCCTTTTTTCTGGCACTTCTTACGCCGTAAACGATATCATTTCCTTCTCTATATTTTTTTATCATTTCTTTCATAGCATTTATATCATCTTGTAAATCGGCATCCATTGAAATGACTACATCAGCATATTTTTTAGCAGTCATAAGTCCACCTAATAAAGCATTTTGATGACCTCTATTTCTTGATAGAGTTATTCCTGTAAATAATTCTTCTTTTTCAGCTATTTCTTTGATGATACTCCAGGTTTTATCTTTTGAACCATCATTTACATACATTACTTTACTCTTTGCTGAAATAAGTTTTTCTTTAATCATTTCTTTCATTTTTATTTTTAATTGTCTTGTAGTTTCTGCTAACACTTCTTCTTCGTTATAGCAAGGTATTACTACATATAGTACTGGTTCACTTTTCATATTATTACCTCCTACTTCTCTTTACTATTTTAAATGAATTAATCTACTATTTCAATTTTAACTTTCATTTTCTTTATTTTTTTTAGTGTTTCTGTTCCTAGGTAATGAATTTCTGCTAATCCGCATGACAAAGCTATCATTAACGATACTGATATAATCATATTTAGACTTAAGAAATTTAAATCTGCCCTTTTTAGTATATAATTAGTAATGTTAAAACATACTTCCTTCACCAAGCTATGCATTCCCAAAATATAAAGTGTATTCTTTCCTATATACAATAAAGCTTTATTGTTCACTAATAAACTAGATAATATATATAAACCAAAAACAATTAATATTGCTCCTAAGATATATGAATAACTTCCAATTTGTCCAACATTACCATAATGTCTAACTGAAAAGCCCCAGCCACCAACTAACGCAAGTATGCCAATTGGAATATTGTCCTTTACTTTATCCAATTTTCCTTTACTCTGCATATATTTTAAAAAATAGCCAAGTAGCATAAATAATAACGCCGCTGGTAAAACATTTATATCAAAAATTGCTCTTCCATTAAATAGCTGTTGTATTGGTGCAGTCACAAATATTAATAAAATAAATAATAATATTTTTAGAACCGGTTTAAAATATTTTACGATTATTTCAAAGACAATTACTGCTATAAATAGAAATTGTAAATACCATATTGAAAAATTATTTGTGTGTTTATAAAGCCAATCTCCCCCCAGTATCAAACCAACAAAATCATCAATTGTTAAATGACCTGGAGAACTCTTAAACATTACATACCAATATAAATATGAGTACAACACGCTTATTGTCCAAAATACTACATATGGTAAAATTGTTGTTTTGGTCTTTTTCTTGATAAAGCCCTTCCAACTTTCTTTTCTTCCATATCTTAAATATCCTGTTACAATAAAAAACAATGGTAGATGAAATGTATAGAACCAAGGCGTTAATTTGGAGCCTGAGTGTCCTGCGACCACACATATAATCCCTATTGCTTTTAATATGTCAATCCTTTTGTCCCTCGATTCTATTCTAATTGAACTCATATTATCACCATATTAATTATATCATATTAATCAGTGTATATCATATATAGTTAATTATTTTCTTAAAATAAATTGTAGAACTTTATTGTCTTTATCATCTGTGGCGACAAAATTGGTTATAAATATGGAGCATTCTTTACCTTCGAAACTACTAAATGAATGATAGGAATCTGAAAAATTTGAATAACCAGTTTTATAATTTGTGAAAGTATACTTTATTGATCTATAAAATTCATTAAAGTTTGTCATAAACGCTACCAATAAGATTGCTACTAGAATTTTTTGTTTGCTATGAGTCTTTTTATCAACATTTCTATATTCATCTAAATATTTAATAACTAATAGATATAGAATAATAAGTAATGGTATGGTTGAACGATTTCCTAAATCTGAGCCACCTATATAGAATAATGGTGCAATAGCGAAATATAAGAAGCACATAATTAATTGCTTATAGTTTTTCTTATTAATTATAACAATATATACTAAAAATTCTAATATTACAAATAGTACATAACTTACAAGAGTATCTTTTAGAGTTCCTGATTTTATAGCGTCAATTATAAACATACCTTTTTTAGATTCGTTCAATGTGTACATAAATACTATTGGTAATACAGAAATACATCCAAAAAAGTTTTCCATTGTTAATAATTCTTTTACTCTATTTAAATCTATTTTTTTATCAAAGTTTTTACCAAATATGATGTAACAAAATATTAGGTATAAGAATCCAAGCATTGGAAATGGTCCAAATGGAACAAGTAATGCAAAGAAGAATCCACATGTTCTATAATCTTTTTGCTGCAAGAATAAGGCTACAGCTAACCAAGCCGGTATACTTTGATTAAATACCCAGAATAATTGAGTAATAAAACTAGACATGCAAAATATGCCCATACTTGTATCTATATGAGTACTACCTATTGGTGTAATAGGTAAATTCCAATAAGCATTCATTATAATATGACCTATTACGTTTAAGCCTCCAAATGCAATAAAGATGAAAAAATATCTATACTTAATATTTCTCATTAATCTAAATACAAGATAGAAGAATAATGTTACACCTAAGGTTTGCCATAATAACATAAATAAACTAGCTATTTTAAAGCCAGCAATTTTGCCAACAAGTGCTCCTGGTAACCAGAAGGCAAAATAGTAATTTAATATTCCACCAGTACCAAAAATACTCATTTCATATTCCATTCCAGAATAATTGTATCTTACTGGCCAAGCATTTTCGATTAAATCTCTAAATATGGCATTTCTACCATGATAGTCCCAATTCTGCATAAATATGCCGCCCGCTCCGGACATGACATTTATAATTATTATTAATATTAACAAGAAAAGCATTTTTTTCTTATTGAATATGTTTTTATAGTCTTTGGCATCCAAATATTTGAATCTTTTAATTGCTAAATATGTTGCAATCAAAAGTAAGATTATGCATGGTATTGATATTATTCTGTTATACCAAAAAAATAACTGAATAATTATTGGTATTACTAAAAATAAAATACCTGAAATATATAATCTTTTATCTAATTTTAAATACTTTTTTATTTTTCCTTCACGGTCATCTTTTAAATCATAAATAGTATTATCTTTTACTAAATAAGCATTCTCTGATATATCCATCATTGGCTTATCTGACATAGAATCTGAATAAAAACTGGCTAGTTGTTTATTTTTAATCTCTTCCTTATATCTTCTAACTTTTTCATGATCATGACAATTAGCTAGTTCAAATTTACCAGTTTTTTTTTCAACTTTACTGGCAATAACTTTTACTTTTAATTCTTTTTCTAAAGGTTTAAGTAAAAACTCAGGAGAAGCAGATATTATTACATCTGTTTCTTTTTTCTGTTTTAAATACCAATTTTTTATTTTCTTCGTATTTTCTTTCCAGAATTCTTTGATGTACAAATCAACATTATCTATTTTTTTTAAAAAAGAAAATATGTATTCTTTTGCTTTTGTCTTATCAATTATACCTAAGATATATAGAATTAGTCCATATATCTGATTAGGTAACATTAATAGTACTTTCTTATTTTTCTTTAAACAAAACTTATAAAAGTCAACTGATGAGTCACCAGCGTAAATTGTTTTATCAAAATCATATCCATTTATCATAATAAATACAACAAACCTCCCATTACTATAACATATAAGATAACAACAGCTATAAGTTTTTTGTCCGAAAGAACAACTTCTATTGGATCCCCATGTGAATTTCCTTCAATATTTAAACTATACAATTGTAAAATTATCATAACTAATGGAATTGTCCAAAATAGATAATCATTTCCGATTCTTTCTACTGTGCTTGGATCAACACACCATAAGGTATATGATACTATTGCTAAACCTAAACATACATACATATTTTTATCTAAAAATTCTTTATTATATAAGCTCAATACTTTTCTACCTTTATCGCCGTTTTTAAGTATTTCATTTCTTCTTTTACCAAAACCTAAATAGAATGATCCAAAAATAATCATTAGATATAGGAATTTAGATACTTCTACATTTACGACTACACCACCGTACATAACTCTTAATACAAATCCTGATACTAATATTACAACATCTATGATAGGTTCATTTTTTAATTTTTTGCTATATAAGATATTTAGTATAAGGTATATTACAGGAATTAATATTACAAATATATTCTTAGTTGTTTTAAAGAAAAATATCATTATTATTGTAATTATTAAGGCTAGTAAGGCCATTACAATATAAGCTTGTTTTTTAGAAACCTCTCCTGATGCTAGAGGCCTTAATTTTTTTATAGGATGTAATCTATCTTTTTCTATATCACTCATATCATTTAAGATATAGACTATTGATGATGTAAAACAAAAGACAAAGAAGGCTAAAGTACATGTTAATAGATAGTTAACATTGAAAAGATTTAAACTAAAGAATATTGGTAAAAATATTAAACCATTTTTTAACCAGTGCTTTGCTCTTATAAGCTTAATGTACTTTTTCATTTACTTCAACTCCTATTCTCCATTTATATTTATATCTCATATTTTCTTCAGCAATATCATTTTTTATAGTATATTTTACACCATTATCATTTAATGTATATAAATATCCATATAAATCTGGTGCACCAGTTAGTTTTAATTTTAAATTCTTAGTGTTTTTCATTTCTTTTATATCATTTGTTATTTCATAGAAACCTTCAATTTCTTTTAAATTTATATAACCATAGGCTGAAATATTAACTACTATTAATAAAACTGCTAAAGCGCTTATTATTTTGTTTACTTTGCTTAAATTATATTTTCTTATATATACTAACATTAATACTGCACCAACTGGGAACAAGTATAATTGTGGAACATATCTTGCCCACCAGTTTTCTCCAACTAATATAGAACTTACTAGTACAGCGATTATTGGCAAATATATATAATGAGCTAATTTTTTCTCTTTTCTTATTATTTTTATTGCTGAATATATAAATATTGGCATTGTTACAATTATAATAAGAGCAAATAATGGACCAAAGCCAGCTATTCTAACGTCTGGTGCATATAACTCACCAATTTCACTTCTATAAACTTTTATAGGTAGTTTTAAAGTAGGCTCCTTTTCACCATAGCCAACATTTTCTGTTTTAGAAAATAATGAAATAACAAATTTTTCTGCCATATTCTTATTTCCAAATGATTTTGGCTGCATTGTTGTTATTATATCGACTTTATCTTTTCCTATAATTGGATACAATGGATTATGATGGTCTATTGTATTTTTTACATATGAATTTGATCCTACAAAGAATATTGCTGTTACAAAGACTATTATAAAGTTAATAGTAACTCTTTTAAATACTTTTATAAAATCTTTATCCTTGCGGTATTTTATTAACCAGTAGAAATAGAATGTAGCTGCTATAACACCAGAGCATAAAAGTCCTGTGTATTTAATATTTGTAAAAATAACACATATTGATGTTAAACATATCCAAAGAAGGATATTTGTTTTTTCTTTTGGATTTATAAGGAACAATAATAATATTTCAATTAAGAATAGAATTCCCATAATACCATCTACATAGTATGAGAATAGTTGTGATAAAACAATAGGATTTAATACTACTAAGCATGAAATTATACTTGGCCAATATTTTGATTTATCAAGAATTTTTCTTAATACATTATAAGTTATAATTAGTAACATTATAGATAAAATTAAAGTTATGCATTTTCCAGATTCAATATTTCCTGTCATGTTATAAATAACAGCTGCTATAACCCAGGTTGCTTTTGGGTAATGTTCTATCCATAAATCCAATTTTCTATCTTTTTCTATTTTGACAACTTTATCATTATCTGCTTGGAATTCTCTACTTGTTTCATAAATTGGATTCCAACCGTTTTTAATAAACGCTATGGCTGTTTTATGATATGAGTTACCATCAACAGTTAAATCATAGGTCTTATTATAAACGAATGGTAATACCAATAAAATTAATAAATAAATTGCAATTACAAAAATGTTATCTTTATTTTTTTTAGGAACTTTATATAAAAGCACTATAATTGGAATGATTATACTTAGAATTTGAATAATCCCTAAAAAATTTGATACTTTTAATAGTTGAAATGCTGTAAACATTACTAAAATTAGTAAAAAATAAGCAGATAACATTGTAAATAAAATCATTGAATTATTTAATTTAGAATCTTTATTTTCCTTTAATATTTTTGTTTTCATGTTTTCCTACCTTCTATATATTCTGCAATATAATTTTGTTAAAGTTTTATTTTTTTCTATGATTCTTTTTATTCCTCTTCCTGGATAATACTTATTACTTTTATAATCAGGAACTTCTTTTTTTAAGTATGCAAATGCTTTATCAATAAATTCCATACCTATTTCTTTATCTTTTTGCATACGTTGTTGAATTGTATAATTAGTTACTATTCTAACAGTTAAATTATCAAGTTCTTCTTTTAGATATTCTTCTTTTAAGTCATTTCTAATTATATCTATTATTTTTAAAATATCAAAGCATTTTTTATCTCTAACTGTTGTTTCACTGTTACCATGAATTACATAATAATTTAAACATTCATTTACTTTACTTATATTTTTAGCATAAAAAACTGACTGTAATACAAATGGTGCATCTTCATATTTTAAATTTTCTATGAATTTTAGATTATTACTAGTTATAAGTTCTCTTTTATATATTTTGTTCCATGGTGATAGGTTTATTTTGTTTATTAATGATGGCATCTTCTTTAATGATGTTTGTTTAAAATCTATTAATCTCACTTCTTCTAACTCTTCATTTTCATATACTTTATAAAAATCACATACTACTAAATCTGAATTTGTATTTATAGCTTTATTGTATAAAATTTCACAAGCATTTTTTTCTAGATAATCATCACTATCTACAAACATTATGTATTTTCCTGTTGACTTTTCAATACCAAAGTTTCTAGTCTTACCTATTCCTTGATTTTTATTTTTAAAATATTTAATTCTTTTATCTTTGTATGTTTTTATAATATCTTCTGTAGTATCTGTTGAGCCATCATTTACTAAGATAAACTCTAATTCTTTTTTTGTTTGATTAACTAACGAATCTAAACATTTTCTTAAGTATCTTTCAGCATTATATATTGGAA
Organism: bacterium; assembly: GCA_963589235.1. Classification (GTDB taxonomy): domain Bacteria; phylum Bacillota_I; class Bacilli_A; order RF39; family UBA660; genus CAG-877. The sequence goes on from CAVAJX010000089.1 coordinate 10,558, forward strand.
CAATAATACTTATATCAATCATGATATCACTACTTTCTTAATAATTTATAATAGTTTTTGGGACTTATTTTCAATAATACTTTTTTTATTCTTCGAGGCATTGTATTTGTTAGAAGATTATCAAATACATTTTCTTGTCTCAATTTTTTTAAGTATAATTTATAATCTTTAGAATTTAATTCTGTTATTTTTAATATTAAACTATTTGAAATGAAACTTTTAAAAATTGTAGCGTCAATATTTGTTTTCTCTATTTCTTTATTTAGCCAGATATAGTGTTTATAAAAGTCTTCTACTTTCTTTTTTGTCCATTTATAATCTGGTGTATTCATAATACTACCAGCTCTTCTATAATAGTTATATCCTATATAATTAATAGAATTTACTGTTTTAGCTTTTATTATAATCAATGGTGTTAGACCAAAATCTTCATGTATCATACCCTTTTTAAATTCAAATTTTTCTTGGATGTAATATTTTCTTTTTATAGCATAACACCAGACACTCTCAATGAAATGAAAAGCACTTATCTCTTCAAAGGCTTTCTCACCGGACAATCCTTTAAATTCTTTTTCGTTAAAATTATTTATTTCTCCTGTATCTGTTACAGTTCTTACTTGAAATCTGACTAAATCAGGATTATTATCTAGTGATTTATTAATTTCTTTTAATAAATCTTTCTCCCAGTAATCATCACTATCTAAAAATATTAAATATTCGCCAGTAGCTTTTTTTACACCTATATTTCTCGCTTCACTAACACTAACGTGTTTGATATTATTCACCTTAACATTATAGTCTTTTACGATATCCATACTCTTGTCTGTAGAGCCATCATTAACTACTATTACTTCATAGTCTTTATAGGTTTGATTAAAGACACTATCAAGACACATTTTTAGATATTTTTCGACATTATAAACGGGAATTATAATACTAAATTTTGACATTAAATCACCTCAAAAATAATTATGATATACTATTACTAATTATGTTCTCATCTGATAGTTTACCTATCATCTTTTTTATTAAAACGACATTGTGACATTAGTTTATGCTAAAAATATTTTTTAAAATATTTCTTCAACAATACCATTCTGGATAACATATATTTTGCTATTTTAAATCTTCTATTTGTGCATCATATACAATATTTTTAGCGTCTATTTTTTCTCTATCAATATTATTGGTTAATATTTTCCATTCTTCTTTTGAACCAGCATAATATATTGTTTCAACATCATGAAAATAACTATAAAATGCATATCCTGTTTGTGGTTCTAATGATTTAGGAATATATACATATTTTATATTTGAACTATTAAAAGTATTATTTGGCATTGATTTTAAAGTATCTGGTAATATGACACTGTATACATTTTCTAATGCAAATACACCTTCTGAAAATTTTGTTATTGAATAATCTTTACCATCAACATTATATGTTGAACAAATTTTAATTCTTTTATCAGATCCATTATATTTTTTTACAATAATTTCTTCTCCGTCTAAATAATAATCAAAATCAGAAATTTGCGTACAGTCAGTAGCCCAATGGTTTTTATCAAGTTCCTGTTCTTCCTTTTCACTTGCAATCCCAGCTATTATTATAAGGCTCCATAAAGCAGCTAATATTCCTATTTTAGCTTTTTTACTCAGTTTTTCAGATTTTATTACATAATACGTAATTACAAAAGGAAAGAAACAAATAAATAATAAATAATAAATAAGTCCATGTTTTTTCTTAACATCGTTATTTCCATAAGTCATATTTGTCTTATTATTACTTAAACTATGTTCTTGTTGAGCTCTTAATCTTCCTTTTTCAAAATCATAACCCGATTGTTCCATATTATCATATTGAACATGTTTGACTTCATCATCCAATTTATAATGCGCATGACAATATTGACAATTTATATCATTGGTATTTTCTTCTACCTCTAATTTTGCACCACAATTTTTACATTTCATTTCAACCAATTTCATAGCTTACTCACCTCATTAAATATATTTTCTAACTTTTCTAATCTTTCTTCTTGAATTTGTTTAATATCTATATCTTTTATTTTTCTTGGTTTAGATAATTCTTTTTGAACATCTTTTAACATTTCCTTTTCATCCATTGATATTATTGTAGCACAATCCTTACCTATGTTTATTGATTCATCTGAAACATCTATTGTAGTTAGAATTCTTTTATGTAGTGTTATTGCTTCTAAATAAGTTACAGGGAATCCTTCATAATCTGATGTTAAAATTATATAGTCTGCTAGATTTATATATGGATAAGGATTAGTCTTTTGTCCAACAAATGTTACTTTTTTTGATAAATCATTTTTAGTAACTAAATCTTCATACATCTTTCTATCTGGTCCATCACCTACTATTAACAGATTTACATCAGTTAAATTTTTTACTAAGTTTATTGCCCTTGAAACTTTTTTAGAAGAGTCATCTAATCTACCAATGAAGACAAATAACTTTTTATTTTTAGGATGAGTTTCTGATATTTTCTCAGTACTTAGTTTCAATATTTTATCAGGATCAATGAAATTATTTAGAACTAAACATTTATTTTTTAACTCTGGATAAATCTTAATAAAGTCTTTTTCAGCTTCGTTAGCGACAAAGATTATTTTTCTAAATGAAGATATTCTTCTTCTATTAAAGAACTCTTTAAATTCTGTTTCATCTTTGTAAATATATTTGTAATTACTATGTACATAAAAAGTATTATTAGTTGAAGCTGTTAGGGCTATTTTATTAGCTGATAGGCTATATGTTGCGTAGCAACAACTAAAGTCAAACTTATGATAATTTAGAATTGAGAAATTTAATTTACGGATGAAATTAATTCCTTTTCTTATAATTACATTTTTATTATTTGATACTTTTAGTTCTTGTATTTTTACATTTTTATTTACATTTTTTAGAAGTACTCCTGTTTTTTCTTCCATTACTAATGTAACATTATATTTTTTATAATCAATATTATTTAACAAGTTGATGATAGCAGTTTCAATTCCACCTACTCTTAAATCATTAATAGAAAATAATAGATCTTTTTTTCTTCTATTTTGAAGCATCATAATTATTACAACTACTATAAGACTTACTGCTGGTGCAGTTATGATATGACCTGTAAATAATGATAAAAATAGGATTAATAACATACTTATATTTAACATGTATAAATTAAAATCTAATTTTCTTTTTTCTTTTGCTTTTGTTGCTTGGACTAAGATGTATAGATAAATACTAAAGAAAATAATAAATCCAACAATTCCATGATTTATATAAATATCAAAATAATCCATTTCAATTAATTTATCTTTTTTTTCATTATAATAATAGCCTATTCCAAATAATTTTTCTTGGAAAGTTGCATTATCATAAATATACTTTCTATCAGATAAAAATGTTACTCTTTGACTAAAGATAAAATGATCTATTAAATTACCATTATCCATAATATCGGTAACTTCTTTTACTTTTAAATAATCTAGATGTACTTTAATATTTTTATAAAAGTTAGTTTTTGGTATTAATATTATTAAACTAATTATTCCTATTAAAATAATTACAAATGAAGATAATATACGTT
>CAVAJX010000090.1:0-2972 GCA_963589235.1 bacterium
CATTAGTAAATTTTGCATCATACGCTGGTTATTTTGCTATTTTAATAGGAGTAATTGCATCATCCTTAAAAATTATTTGGATAGGTATCATAGCTGAAATTGTTATTTTAATGTTTCAATTAATAACTTTACCAGTAGAATTTGACGCTTCAAAAAGAGCTTTAAAACAATTAGAAAAACAAAAAATTCTTGAAAAAATAGAAATATCTACCAGTAAACAAATGTTAACAGCAGCAGCCTTAACTTATGTAGCTTCAGTAACTGCTACTATTTTAGAAATATTAAGATTACTAATAGCTGTTGGCGGTAGAGATGATTAGTATTTCTTTTTAGAAATACTTTTTCTTGAGAATGTACATAAATTATGCTAAAATATAGACTAAATTTATGAAAGAAGGCGCAATAAAATGCAAAAAGTATTAACTGGGTATCCATCAAAAGATAATCCGCAAAGTAAAAGTTCAACTTTTTTTGAAAAGCATCCAATTATACCAAATACAAGTATCTATACAACAATAAAATTATTAAGCAGTTTTTATTTAGAAAAAAATGCAGTTAATTGTTTGGACTTGGACGCTAGTTATGGTCAACTATTAGATGATGCAACCAATGTGTCATTAGCACTAAAGGAATTAGGTGTAAAAAAGGGCGATGTAGTATCAGTTTGTATGCCTAATTTTTATCAAGCATTATCAACATTTTTAGCATGCAATAGAATTGGAGCTGTAACAACATTTTTAGATTCTAAAGCCTCAACAGAAGATGTTAGTTTCTATCTAAATGAGTTTGAATCACCAATATTTATTAATTATGATGCATCAGAAGAAACAAATCAACAAATAAAGGATAAAACAAAAGTAAAATACATCATTACGCTAGGTAAAGAAAATGTAAACAAGCTAGATTTAAATTCTGATTATAGAATTACAAAAAATTCAGATTTTATTGATTATAACAGTTTAGGCGATATTTCTAAATTTAGAAAAACAAAATTAGAACTTCCACATTCGGGAAAAGAAGATGCACTTATATTATTTACCTCTGGATCAACAGGCAAACCAAAGTCAGTTCTATTAACAAACGAAAATATTTTAGCGGCAGAAATATATGCAAAAAACACAAGTCACACTGAAAATATAACAGGTCCAAAAACTTTGACATGTGTTCCTTTCTCATACCCATATGGACTTGTAACTTCGGCATTAACAACTCTTTTATGGGGAAAAGAAGCAATACTAGCTCCTGACATTAGCAAAGATACAATAAATTATTACTACAAGAAAAATCCTAGCATAGTTTTTGGAAGCCCTGCTTTGCTAGATTTAACCATTAGGAATATTGAAGAAGGCTTAGATTTATCATCTGTAACTCATTTTATTTCTGGAGGAGATTTTTTAACACCACAGCATTATAAAAGAGGAGTAGAGTTCTTTGAAAAACATGGTGCTCATGTTGAACTAGGAAATGGTTTTGGTAATGCCGAAACAGTTAGTATTGGATCTACTCCAGTTGGAGTTCCACTAAAAGGAGAAACAGCCGGAAAAATATTAGTTGGAAGTAATTCTATGATAATTGATCAAGATACACATGAAGAGAAAAAATATGGCGAAGAAGGTTTATTATTAATTTCTGGAAAACATGTGTTTAAAGGGTATTATAAAAATGAAGAATTAACAAATCAGTCCAAAATGACAATCGATGGAAAAGAGTATTATAATACTGGTACATTAGGATACATAGATGAAGATGGATACTTTACACCAACAGGAAGAAATTCAAGATTTTATATAATGTCATCATTGAACAAAGTTTATTGTGATAATGTTCAAAGTATAATATCATCATTTGATTGTGTTAGAGACTGTGCTGTTGTAAAAGTGCCAGATCAAGAAGAATTATATGTAAACAAGGCCTATATTGTTTTAAATAACGGGTACTTTCCAGATGAAGAAACTCTAGGACATATAAAAGATTTATTTTATATTCCAACAACTGTATCAAATGGAAGAAAAACTCAACTAAAGACATATGAAATACCTTCATATGTTGAATTTGTAGATAGTTTGCCAAGAATACCAGGATCAGAAAAAATAGACTATTCAAGTCTAGAAAAAGATGCTGAATTAAAATTAACAACTGGAAACAAAGTAAAAGTAAAATAAAAGAATAAAAGAATAAATTAGGAGTTGAAGTTTTTATGGGAACAGGTATTATTTTTCCAATTTGTGCTATTCCATTTTCTATTTTAATAAATGTTCTTTTTATTAAAAAGGAACATGCCAATAATTATGAAACAAAAATATATAAACTATTAATAATATCAAATTTTATAGGCCTTATATTGGAATTGTTATGTACGGTTGGATCTCTAATATATAATCAATATCCCATTATAGCCAATGCAATTTATAAAACATATTTAATTTATTTAATTAGTTGGACAGGCTTATTTACATACTACGTATATAAAATTTCAATAAATAAAGAAGCTAAAAAAATATGGAAGTCATTAGCAAGCATAATATCTATACTTGCATGTATATTGGTATATATTCTACCTATTGAATTAGTTATAAAAGATAACTTTCAAACAAGATATACAACTGGAGCAAGTGTTACTTTTACATATTTGATTTGTAGTGTTTTAGTTGGCTTTATAATCATAACATTATTTAGAAATATAAAAAATCTATTAAATAAAAAATACTTACCAGTATTTATTCTATTAATATTAGGTACGGCGGCAATTGTTATTCAAAAAGTGTTTCCACAATTATTATTAATGACATATGTAGAAACATTAATATGCAGCATTATGTATTTCACAATTGAAAATCCAGATATGAAAATGGTTGAAGCTTTGCAAAAGGCTAAAGATGAGGCTGATAGGGCTAATCATGCTAAGACTGACTTTTTGTCTAGTATGTCTCATGAGATTAGAACTCCTTTAAACGCAATTGTTGGTTTTTCTG
>CAVAJX010000091.1:0-5100 GCA_963589235.1 bacterium
GCAAATTATATTAAATCTGCCATAAATTATCTATTGACTTTTACCAGATGTTCTTATCTTTAGTAGTACCTTTAACATCTACTTTAAATGATAACGATAAATTATCAGTACTTTCTTGATATTTATCACTTACCCAAATTCTCAAAGTGAACTTTTTATTTGTCTTAGGTTTTAAAACATCTTTATATAGAACCTTATTTCCATCCAATTTAGAATCTTCAAGTTCCATCAAACTTAATACATTATTTGAATAATTAGAAACAGGTTTATTATCTTTATCAGTTAAATAAAATTTAATATATTCTCCATCAATTTCATTAACAATAGGTTCAAGTAAAATTTCATAGTTAATACTTTTATCAAAGTCATTTGAAACACTAAACTCATAATACAAATCTTTATCTGTAATCTTCATACCTTCAGTATCACTCATCGGTTTAGCATTAATAATATTAATTGTATTATTATTACTCTCCGTAAAATTAAAAGACAAATAGCCCATTGTCAAAGTATTAATCTTCTCATCTGAACTTTTAACTTCAACAGCGTAACTTGTACCAAATATTAAAACTATTAATATTAAGATACCAAGTACTGATGTAATAATTTCTCTAATATAACTTTGTTTTACTTTCTCCATAACTTCACCCTTCTTTTTTAGTATATCAAAATTTCTTCACAGTATCAAGTTGAACAAAAGAAAATGATGACAATTAAACACTAATATCATCATTCTTATCAAAAGGCACTAATAAACATTTACGACTTGCTAAATAATCGCACATATGTACAAAGTTTTGATACTTTGTCTTTGACTTTTCTAATACTTCTACTCCATTATAATCTGTAGTCCAAGAGCCCATATGTGTCTTAACTGCATCACATAAAAACTCGATTTCCTCTACTTCAAGTCCAAGTTCTTCTTCATTATCCATTATATAATCAGCTATTAAAATAGGATGATCAAATCTTGTATATTTTTCATGATTAAGACCAGATTTTAAACCATCATGTAAAATTAAAGCCATTATCATCAAATCTTTCTCATCTTGTGTATACTTATCTCCTATACAAGGATCATTTAATAATTCATAGGCAATTCTAACCGCAGCCTTAGTATGACGTAAAAGTCCACCTTCTCCTAATGCATACTCTGGATGATATTTACCAGTTGAAGATGCTGGTACTTCAAAAAAGTAATCCGGCAACAACTCTATCATTTTTTGACAAGCATTGTTTATTTTCTCACTCTTAATATATTCAAGTTCTTTAGAAAACTTTAAACTTTTATTCATACTACTTCACCTCTAATAAATTCTACAATTATTTCATTACTTATATAAAACTTCGATTCTGGAATATAAACATTCCCTTTATCATCTACAATAAATCCATCATTAATAAGTCTAGAATAATTATAACATTCATCTATATTTTTGCCAAACTCATTATAAAATTTTTTCTTATTTATTCCATTACTCATCCTAAGTCCTAACATTATTTCATATTCCATATTGTCTTCTCTACTAACGTTCTCTATTAAAGAAATACAATCTCCCATAAAATACTTATTAAAAGACCTCGTATTAATAATCCTCTCATCTAAAACATAAGAACTAGCTCCTAAGCCAAACCCGTAGTAATGTAAATTCTTCCAATATACAGTATTATGTTTAGATTCATAACCCTTCTTACAAAAATTACTAATTTCATAATGATAAAAGTCATTATCTTTTAAATACTTACAAATAAACTTATACATTTCTAAATCCAAGTCTTCTGAAATATTCTTAGTATTTAAAACACTAAGTAAAGTATTCTTCTCAATTATTAATGAATAAGTAGAAATATGTTTAATATCTAAATCAATAATAAAATCTAAATCTTCTTTTAATTCTTCAATAGTCTCATCTTTAAGAGCATATATTAAATCTATATTAATATTATTAATACCTATATTCTTAGAGTATTTAACTATATCTCTAACATGATTTTTATTAAAATCTCTGTTTAAAAACTCTAAATGCTTTTTATTAGTAGACTCCAATCCAAAACTAAGTCTATTAATTCCATTTTTCTTAAATAGATCTAACTTTTCAAATATAGTACTTTCAAAATTAGCTTCTATTGTAAACTCTTCTAATAACTCTTTATCAAAAATATCTGTTATTTCAAATAATCTTGTAAGTTGCATAATATTTAATGAAGAAGGAGTACCACCACCAATATATAATGTTTTTATTTTTTCTCCTAAATATCTTTTCCTAATTTCTTTTTCCAAAGAATCTAAATATTTATCAACTAACTTTTCATTATAAAGTACTTTACAAAAGTCACAGTAAGAACAAATTTTCTCACAAAATGGAATATGTATATATACTGCTTCAGTCATTACTTATGACTACTTCCCTTCACATCATCATCTTTTTTCATAACTGACTTTTTCATAATTCCAGCAACAGATCCTAATGATATACCTTGACTAGTTGCGATAGCTCTATAAGCTGTCTCTCCATTAACAACAAGTCCAACAACAGTACTCTTTGTATCATCAGAAATAATTCCATTAGTCTGTCTATAAAGTTCACTTACTCTTTCTATATCAGTTTTAAATTCTTCAAAAGATATTCCTTGAGTCCATCTATTTAATTGCTTATTATCTTTAGTTTGCCCATTAATTTTTTCTTGTAATCGTGAAAGTTCTTCTTCATTAATATCCGGTAACAATAATAAAATATCATTACCTCTTTCTCTAACTGTTTTTAAACATCTTTTAATAGTCGCTTTAGGTATTTCTGTTGCAGCTCCTAAATCAGTAGAAGAACATCCTGCTTTTACAAATAATTTTCCAACTTCATATGCAAACTGCATTTTTAATCTTAATTTCTCTTCGCCAAGCATCTTTTACACCTCATCCATACTTAAAACACTCATAAATGCTTCCTGTGGCAATTCTACACTACCTATTTGTTTCATTCTCTTTTTACCTTCTTTTTGCTTCTCTAGAAGTTTTTTCTTACGAGTAACATCTCCACCATAACATTTAGCCAAAACATCTTTTCTAAGTGCTTTAACGGTACTTCTCGCAATAACATGATTACCTATCGCAGCCTGAATTGGAATTTCAAATAACTGTCTAGGTATAGATTCTTTTAACTTTTCAACCACACTTCTACCACGTTGATAAGCAAAGTCTTTATGAACTATAACACTTAAAGCATCAACTACTTCACCATTTAATAAAATATCCATTTTAACTAAATCACTTTTCTTATAACCAATGACCTCATAATCAAATGAAGCATATCCTTTAGTATAAGATTTTAATTTGTCAAAGAAATCATAAACAATTTCAGATAAGGGTAACTCATAATGTATATTAACACGACTAGTATCAATATATTCCATATTTATATAAATACCTCGTTTATCCTGACATAACTTCATAATAGAACCTATGTACTCTTTAGGAGTAAATATACTAGTTTTAATAAAAGGTTCCAATACTTCTTTCATTTTACCTTTATCAGGTAACTTATTAGGAGCATCAACTAATATCTTTTCATCATTATTTAAAATAGCCTCATAAACAACTGAAGGAGCTGTTGTTATTAAATCTATATTAAACTCTCTAGTAACACGCTCTTTAACTATCTCTAAGTGTAAAAGTCCTAAAAAACCACATCTAAAACCAAATCCTAAAGCTGAAGAAGTCTCCGGTTCAAAAACAAGTGATGCATCATTTAATTTTAATTTTTCTAAAGCTTCTCTTAAATCTTCAAATTTAGAAGTATCAATAGGATAAACTCCACAGAAAACCATTGATTTCATAGGTTTATATCCAGGTAATTTACTATCTGCTGGATTCTTTTCTAAAGTAATAGTATCTCCTACTCTAACATCGCCAATATTCTTTATACTAGCACAAATAAATCCAACTTCTCCAGATACTAATTCATTCTTCTTTACTTCCTTAGGTGTATTAATATGAATAGAAGTTACTTCATAACTAGCACCAGTTTCCATCATTCTAATGGTATCTCCTACTTTTAATGTACCATTAACTATTCTAACTGAAACAACAACGCCCTTATAAGCATCAAAAATACTATCAAAAATAAGTCCTTGTAATTTATTATCATTACTTCCTTTAGGAGCAGGAACTTTTTCAATTACTTTTTCTACTAGTTCTTTAATACCAGTACCATTTTTAGCACTAGTTAAAACTATTTCATCTTTTTCAAAACCAATCATTTCTAACTCTTCAATAACCTTATCAACGTCAGCTGAAGGTAAATCTATCTTATTAATAACCGGTATAATAGTTAAATTATTTTCAAGAGCTAAATACAAATTAGCAAGAGTTTGCGCTTCTATCCCTTGAGCAGCATCAACTACCAGTATTGCCCCTTCACAAGCAGCCAAACTACGTGAAACTTCATATGAAAAATCAACATGGCCAGGTGTATCTATTAAATGTAAATAATATTCTTCATCATTATATTTATAAGTAAGTTGAACAGCATTTAACTTAATTGTAATTCCTCTTTCTCTTTCAATATCCATAGAGTCAAGCATCTGTTCTTTCAACTCACGTTTTTGTATTGCTCCAGTAATTTCAAGTATTCTATCTGCCAAAGTACTTTTACCATGATCAATATGTGCAATAATACAAAAATTCCTAATATTTTCTTGTTTCATATACATCTTCCTCGCTAAATTATTATATCATGTCTACCATTAATTAGTAAATTACAAGTTTAATAATAAATTGACTATCCAAAATAAAATAATGATTAAGCCGAAAAGAAAAAAGTACTCAAAAGTACTTATTCAATTTAAAAATTTGATCTAAAATCGCTCTTTTCAAACGCTTGTCAAGTATATTATTTCTTGCTATATTTAATTTGGAACATTTAATATGTTAGGTGATTTGCCTTACTTCTCATGGAAGGAGGTGATATGATGACGAAAAAGGATTTTCTAATCTCTTCTTTGCTTATCATAATATTACTTCTAGTGTTTTTACTATTCATAGTATTAATATAATCGAGTAGAGAAAATTAAATAATATTTCTTATATTTAATTTGTCCCTCTCA
>CAVAJX010000092.1:0-8114 GCA_963589235.1 bacterium
TTAAAGATTTAGAAGAAGCAAAAGATGTAGCTGTTAAAATTATGAAGGGAATGTAAACTCTCTTTTTTTGAGTTACTTTTATATATAAGGAAAGTGCGTTTAGGTCTTTATTGAACAAAAAGGTACTCGATAGAATTGAATACATATCAAAAAGATTAAAGCTAAAAACTCTAATTTTTATAATTGCTTCATCGACAAACAAATATTTATATTATAATATAGTAAGACAAGAGATGGAGACGTTTCATATGTATAAAGCTTACAGTTTAGACTATATCCTGTTTGAGCTATAATAAAAATAACAGCAATGTAAATATAAATAATTTGTCAAAAAATAAAATAATTAGTACGGCAGCGACTGTTGCGAATTTAAACCATTATAGCGAATAGAGGTTACTCTATCTGTGAAGTAGGAAATTTGATCGGTGATGACTAAACGACAAATTGAAATTTTATAAATTAAAATTTGTCCTTTGTTCTTTCTATTTGTAAATAATTAGAAAATATGCTATATTAAGAAAAAGAATAATTGACTAAACATTCTATAAATATTATCATTATATAAGAGGTGCAATATGTATTACAATAGAAAAAAATATCTAATTAAAAACGTCGTAATAATTACTTTTATACTATTAGTTGCTGTTATCGCAACCCGTAGTATTTATTACAAATATTCAGAAGCAAGAAATGTAAACTATAGTTCAGATTCCCTAGAAATAGTTTTTCATGATAAAGAAGGAGCTGAGATTAATCTAACTGATCCATCTCCTGTAACAGATGCCATTGGTCTATCGTCTAAAGCCTATACTCTAACTATAAAAAACAACCTAGTAGAGCCAGTGACCTATCAATTGGTTTTAATAGATAACTTAGAAAAGATAGTTGCTGATTATTGTGAGAACTTTCAAGTTCCAAAAGAGTTATTAAAAGTATCAGTAAAAGGCGTTAACAATAAAAATAATATCTATTACTTATCAGATTTAGTCTCAGGAACACTCGCAACCGATACCATTGGAGCTCTAGAAGAAAAGAATTACTCAATAAGAATCTGGGTTGCCAATAACACAAGTGTAAATATCGCAAACGATCTTCACTATCATGGAATTATAAAAGTACTAGAAACAAAAGATACTGAAAGTGAGGAGTTAAAATAATGGATATAGATTTAACACTTTTACATAGTCAAACTGTAAAAGAAGTAGATATAACAAATTCTTATACTATACCAAGTAACTACTTTGAAAACACTTCAGTTCTAAAAATAGAAGATATCAAAGTAGAAGGTAAAGTATATATGAATGCATCTGAAGATGATGAAGAAGAGTTAACAGATTATATAGAAGCTAGTATAAAAGGAGATATTATTCTTTCAGATTCCATTTCCTTGGAGCCTGTTTCTTATCCCGTTTCTATCGAAATTAACGATATTTTAGACCAAAATTGCAAAAAAAATGAAAATACACTTGATATATTTCAATTTTTATGGGAAAATATTGTACTGGAAGTCCCATTACAATTTACGAAGGTTGAAGACTTAAGTAAGTTTCATGGAGATGGATGGAAATTAATCAGTGAAGAAGAACTAGTAAGTAATAATAATCCGTTTTCTGATTTATTAAAAGATTTTAAAGAGGAGTGATAATATGATGAAGTTAGACATTCAAATGTTTGCCGTTCCTTTCCGTAAAGTTTCTAAAACAAGAAAGAGAATGAGAAGAAGTCATAACGCAATGGAAATCCCTGGTGTAAGCAAATGCCCATCTTGTGGCGAAATGATTAAACCTCACAGAGTATGTCCAAAATGCGGTAACTACAAAGGAAACAAAGTAGTAGAAGTTAAAGAAGCATAATAGCTTCTTTTCTTTTTGTCTAATTTATTTTATAATATATCTGGTGATAAATATGGATTTTGCAACAAAAGATAATTCTTTAATAATCTGTCCAAATCAAACAAAGACAAAGATATTAAAAGAACTATCCCAAACTAAAAAACTTGTTAATATAAAGTTTATGACTAAAGAAGAGTATAAAAAAATATACTATTTCTCATATGATGATAAATCACTTGCTTATCTAATAAAAAAATATAACTACAATATAGATGTCGCAAGAGTATATATAAACAATTTATATGTAATAGATGAAAATAAAACATATAAAAGTCCTAAACTAAACTTCTTAAAAGACTTAAAAAAAGAATTAATAAAAGAAGGACTATTAATTTACAATAATACTTATAAAGAATATCTTAAAAATAAAAATATCATTGTAAAAAATGAATATAACCTAGAAAAATATGAAGAAGAAATGCTAGGTATAAAAGAAGAACATGTACCAGAAAAAACTATAACTGCACCAGTAATGGAATGTAATACTTTAGAAGAAGAAGTTAATCAAGTCTGTCTAGAAATAATAAACCTTCTAAAAAAAGGTGTCGATATAAATAAAATATATCTAACAAATGTCTCTAGTGATTACCTATATACCATAAAAAGCCTTTTTTCATTCTATCATATACCTATAAATATAAATTTTAACTATTCAATTTATAGTACTCAAGTAGTAAAAGATTACCTAAATACAAAAGAATTAGACTTAGAAAATAAAGACAAAAAAAGTATCAATAAAAAACTTATTAATATCTTATCAGACTTAAGTTTCTTAGATGAAAATTCCAAGGAATATAAAATACTTTTAACTGACAAACTAAAAAATACTTTTGCATCACCCGTTAACTTAAAAAATGCCGTTACAATAAAAGATTTATATAAAGAATCATTTAATGATGATGAATACGTCTTTGTACTAGGATTTAATCAAGATGAATTACCTAAAATGGAAAAAGATATTTCTTATATTACTGATAAAGAAAAAGATGAAGTATCACTATATAAAACAGACTACTTAAATAAACGTAATAAAAATAACTTAGTTTATATCTTATCAAATATTAAAAATCTATACTTATCATATAAACTAACTTCGCCTTTTAAAAGTTACTACAAATCAAGTATAATTACTGATCTTTCTCTAGATATAATAAAACCTAAAACAGACTCATATAACAGTTCAAATATATATAACGAACTACGACTAGCTTCATACCTAGATTTATATCATTTATACGGTGAAAAGAATAAAGACCTATCAAAACTATATACTCACTACCAAATACCTTATAAAACCTATTCTAACGCCTTTACAGGCCTTAATAATGATGAGTATCTAACCAATTTACCATATCCATTAAAACTATCATATACATCCCTTAATGCCTATAGTGAATGTAAATTTAAATACTATATAAGACATGTCTTAAAACTAGAACCATATACTGATACTTTCCAAACCTACATTGGCTCAATGTATCATTACATATTATCAGTATATAAAAAGACAAATTTTAATTTTGAAGAAGAATATCAAAAATATCTAGAAAAAAGAGACCTTTCCTTAAAAGAAAAACTTCTTTTAATTCGTATCAAAAAAGATCTTTTAAAACTAATAGATATCCTAAATAAACAAGACTTAATAACTGGCTATAATGATGCTTATTATGAAAAGAAAATAGATATAGACTTAAAGAAAAAAGTATCGGTAATCTTTACTGGTAGTATCGATAAAATAATGTACTATCAAAATATTGAAGATACATACTTTTCTATAATAGACTATAAAACTGGTAGTATTGATACCCATATAGAACCAATGAAATATGGACTACATATGCAACTTCCAGTATACCTATATCTAATTCATTACTCTAAAGCTATTAAAAGTCCAATATTTACAGGAATATATTATCAAAACATTTTATTTAATTACCCTACTTGGAGTAAAGACATTGAAAAAGTAAAAAAAGATCAATATCTTTTACAAGGATATTCAACAGATGATATTTCCATATTAAGTAGATTTGATTCAACATATGAAAAAAGTGAATATATTAAAAGTATGTCCTATAATGAAGAAAAAGGTTTTGGAACATATGCCACCAAAAAAGTCTTATCAAATGATACTTTATACGATTTACTAGACTATACTAAAAACCATATATCCAAAGAAGCAGATAATATCTTATCAGCAGACTTTACTATTAATCCAAAAGTATATTCTAATGTTAATATATCTTGTGCCTTCTGTTCCTTTAAAGATATCTGTTACATGAAGGAAAAAGATTTAGTCTACTTAGAAAAACAAAATGATCTATCTTTTTTAGGAGGTGACGAATAATATGGCCTGGACTCCCGAACAATTACAAGCAATAAATGAAGAAGGCAAAAACATCATTGTTTCAGCCGGAGCTGGATCAGGTAAGACTGCAGTTTTAACTGAAAGAGTAATTAGAAAACTAAAATCTGGTATTCATATTAATGAATTACTAGTTCTAACATTTACCAATGCCGCAGCTGCTGAAATGAAAGAACGTATCAGAAAAGCCATTAATAAAACTGAAGGACTTGAAAATGAAGCTAACCTAATAGATGGTGCCTATATCACAACCTTTGATTCCTTCTCCTTATCCATGGTAAAAAAATATCATACTAAGCTAAATGTAAGTAACAACATCAAAATAACAGATGATGTCATTATAAATATTGAAAAGAATAGAATCTTAGATGAAATATTTGAAGAAAATTACTTATCACCAACTAAAAACTTTACTAATTTAATAAAAGACTTTTGTTTAAAAGATGATAAAGAATTAAAAAATTACATTCAAAATATCTATAAAAAAATAGAATTAAAATACGATAGAAAAGAATATCTAAATACTTATATTGAAAAGACTTACTCTAAAGAAAATATTGATAACTATCTAAATGAGTATTTAAAATATATTGATTCCTACCGTGAAAATATAAAAGAATTATTAATATCTTTAAATGACTATTTTGATGGCACCTATGTAACTAAAGTAGAAGATACTTTAAGTAAGTTTTTAAACGCCACAACTTATGAAGAAATTTGTGCATCCCTTGACTTTAAACTTCCTGCTGTACCAAGAAATGGTGAAGAAGAAGGCAAAAATATAAAATCAACTATTTCATCATTATTAAAAGAAATAAAAGAATTATTAATATATGAAACAACAGAAGAAATGAAAGAAGAAATTTTATCTACTAAGTCTAATGCCGAAGTAATTATTTCCATTTTAAAAGAACTAGATAAACGTCTTTCAAATTATAAAAATGAAAACGAAGTATTTAACTTTACAGATATAGCTCTTCTTGCTATCAAAGTAGTTAAAGAAAATGAAGATATCAGAAAAGAACTAGTAGAAAGTTTTAATGAAATACTAGTCGATGAATATCAAGATACCTCTGATACTCAAGAATTATTTATTTCCTTAATTTCAAATAATAATGTCTACATGGTAGGTGATATTAAACAGTCTATTTATCGTTTTAGAAATGCTAATCCATATATCTTTAAAAATAAATATGATACATATCGTGATACTGATAAAGGTATAAAGATAGACCTAAATAAAAACTTTAGATCAAGAGAAGAAGTCCTATCAAATATCAATTTACTATTTGATTTATTTATGGATGATACCATTGGTGGCGCTAATTATAAAGAGGCTCATCGTATGGTCTTCGGTAATAAAACTTATAATGAAGAAGGTAAGACTGATCAAAATTATGATTTAGATGTCTTAACTTATGAAATAGATAAAAACGCATCCATAACAAAAGATGAACAAGAAATATTTATCATTGGTAAAGATATAATCGATAAAGTATCTTCAAATTATCAAATCTTTGATAAAGATACCGGAATACTTAGAACAATAAACTATTCAGATATTGTCATACTTCTAGATAAAAGTAAAAACTTTGACTTATACAAAAAAATATTTGAATACTTACACATTCCTTTATCTATAGAAAAAGATTCATCACTTCGTAAAGATCAAGATATTTTAGTAATAAAAAGTCTTTTAAAATTCCTAATCTGCATTAAAGAAAATAATTATGACCAAGACTTCAAATATAGTTTTTTCTCACTAGGAAGAAGTTTTCTCTTTAACTTATCTGATGAAGAACTATATCATTACTATGTAACAAATACTATCAAAGAAAGTTCTCTTTACTTAAATTGTTTAGAACTAGTAAAAAATATAGATGTAACGCCAGCAGGAGAGTATATAAACTATATTCTAAATGAACTAGATTATGATAAAAAACTTCTAACACTTGGTGATGTTTCATCATATCGTACTAGAAGAGAATATATCTACAATTTAGTAGAAGACTATGTATCAACTGGAAATACTATTTATGACTTTATTACTTATCTAGATGAAATCTACAATAATGATTATGACTTAAAGTTTAAAGTCAACACATCTGGTTCTAATAGTTGTAAAATAATGACTATTCATAAATCAAAAGGACTAGAATTTCCAATATGTTACTTTGCTGGCTTCTCTGGTAGTTTTAACATAAGTGAATTAAAAGAAAAGATAGTCTATGATAATAAATACGGTATTGTTCTTCCTAAAGTAGATGAATATTATAAAGAAACAATAGTAAAAACACTCCTAAAAAGATCGGTTAAACAAGAAGAAATCTCTGAAAAAATAAGACTATTATATGTTGCGGTAACTAGAGCTAAAGAAAAAATGATTATTGTCATACCAGAACAAGAAGAAACTAGTGAAGTAAAAGATATAGTCCCAATATATGAAAGAAATAAATATAATAGTTTTCTATCAATTATGAAAAGTATATATACTACCTTACTACCATATATAATAAAAGTAACACCAGAATGTAGTAAAGATTATCAAAAAGTATCATCACTAAGTAATGAAAAAGAACTTTTAGAAAAAGAAGATACTATAAATGTAGAAGAACTAGCTTTACAAACGGAAACAGTCGAAGAAAGTCATTTTTCAAAAGAATCTCTTCATATCTTTACAGAAGAAGAAAACAAACTAATGGCATTCGGTACAAAAGTACATGAAATCTTAGAAACTTCTAACTTTAAAGATCTTGACTCAATAGAAGATGAAACAATTAAGAAAAAAATCTCCTCATTTATAAACTCTGACTTAATAAAAGAAAATATTAATTATCCAATGTATAAAGAGTATGAGTTCATCTATGAAGAGAATAATAATATCGCTCATGGAATAATTGACTTATTAATAGAAAGAGAAGATAAGATGATTATTATTGATTATAAGTTAAAAAATATTAATGATGAAAACTATGATAAACAGTTATCTGGCTATCGTAAAGTAATTGAAGAAAAAACTAATAAATTAGTAGAATGTTACTTATATTCAATATTAGATGAAGTCTATAGAAAAGTATAAAATAACTAAGATACAGGAGAGATGTATATGAATATAATTTTTATGAGACATGGTGAAGCTACTGATAACGTTAAAGGACTAATTTCAGATAAAGAAATATACTGGTCTATCTTAACTGATTCTGGTATTAAAACAGTAGAAGAATCTATTAAAGAATTACCAGACGTAATAGATAAAATCTACGTCTCTCCTTTACCTAGAACTATTGAAACAGCTTACTTAGTTTATAAGAAATATAAAGAAAGTAAAATAGTAATTGAAAATAGAATTCGAGAACTAAATTATGGAAAATATTCAGGTCAAAAAAATAATGAAGATCTTGATAACACCAGAATAAGACAAGTAGAAGGTGACTATTTCATAAGACTAGGTTCAACTGGCGAAAATAGATTTGAAATAGAAAAAAGACTATCAGAATTTTTAAATGACCTATACAAAAACAATTCTCCTAAAAGTACTATACTAATAATTTCACATGGTTCAGTTACTTCATACATGAAAAGAATTTTAAATATAAAAACATCACATCTAAAAACAGGGAAAATAGAAGAGTTTAATAATGTTGACTTCTCTAATCTTTTTAAACATATAGAAAAATTAAATAGTATTAAAAATGAAAAAATATGCCGGAGAAGGAAATATTGGTCACATAATAGAAGAAATTAAAATAAGTATGAATAACTAAGTTGAAAATCAAATAAATAACTGATACAATATAAATGTAATAAAAAAAGTAAAGGTTTGGCGATAAATATGTTGACAAGGTATAAAATAAAGTCTA
>CAVAJX010000093.1:0-6150 GCA_963589235.1 bacterium
AGAAAGAATAATAATTGTAAGCAAAAAAATAACTTACAAAATATATTATACGAGGTAAGAAGTAATATGAAAAAGGCTTTAAAAGTAATTTTGTTTGCTCTGATAGCAATTATAGGATTTAGTCTTGTTGATGTTAATGCTGCTTTAACTGTTGATTCTAGTGTTTCTGGTACAACTGATCCTAATAGTAAATTAGTTACATCGCGTGGCACGTTTGAATTTTATGATGCTGATGTTGAAACTGTTGATATATCTGCTTATAAGATAATAGATGTTTTTTATAATGAAAGTTCTAATGTAATTACTTATGAATTTACTAGTAATTTTAAAACATTTTTGGCAAGTAATTCTACTTATAAAAACTTAACTATTGATGATTATATGAATTTGACTTCTAATAATTCTACATCTACCGTTACTAATTCAACTTTAGATAAATTGTTAAGTCTTTATACAACTTATATAAAAACAAATGGCATTTCTTTTGATGTTGGAAATGACTTTATGTTATTTTTAAATGCTGGTGTATACTTAATCTTA
This sequence comes from bacterium, assembly GCA_963589235.1. Taxonomy (GTDB): domain Bacteria; phylum Bacillota_I; class Bacilli_A; order RF39; family UBA660; genus CAG-877. The sequence goes on from CAVAJX010000093.1 coordinate 541, forward strand.
CCTATGAGTACAATGAATGTTTATGCGGTAATGACTGCTAATATGGTTCCTAAAGTTAATACTGCCGGTGAATGGTATGTTGATTCTAGTGTTATTTCACCAAAAGTAAGCAAAGCTGGTGTTTCTAAGTCTGTTTCTGCTATTGGTACTACAAGTGCTAGTTATGGATTAGCTGATACCTATAAATATTATGTAGTTGGTACTGTTCCTACATATCCGACTAATTCTATTAATAGAGTTTATACAATTACTGATACATTAGGTACTGGTATTAGTTTATCTGGTATTAGTAGTTTTGTTATTAAAGATGGAGAAACTACTTTGACTACTAAGAGTGATGGTACTGTAGTTAATTCATCTGGTAATACCGTAGCAACAATATCTATTTCTGGACAAACTGTTACTATTACTTTTGATGTTAACTATGTTACTACTAATAAAGTTACTGTTACATATGAAGCTAAACTTAATTCTAGTGCAGTACTTGGAGATACTGGTAATATAAATAGTGCAGTACTTACTTATTCAAATGATCCGTATGGTACTGGTACTACAAATGCTACTGCTACTACAACAGTATATACATACGGTATAGAATTACTTGCTTATGAGACTGGTAATACAAGTCTTGGTTTAGCAAATGCTACATTTGATGTTTATACAGATTCTGGTCTTACTAAAAAAATTGGTACTATTACTACTGATTCAACTGGTAAAGGTACTTTGGTAGGAGTTGCAGAAGGAACATACTATTTAAAACAAACAAAGGCGTCATCTGGATATGGTTTGGCTAATGCTACTTCTATGAAAGTTAAAATTACTGGTTCTGTTACTGGTAGTACAGAAGGATATTATAAAGTAGAGATTTCAGTACCTAAATCAGGTTTATTACCATTTACTGGTGGATCTGGTACTATTATTTATTCAATATTAGGTTTAGTTGTGATAGCTACTGCTGTTGCTGGTTATGTTTTATATAGAAAAAAGAAGAATAAAAAATAATTATTTTTGGTAACACAACCTATATTTCGGATGTTGTTTAGGTGAATATGAGTAGCTTCAACTCGTAAATATTTTAATGATATTTGAGTATGGTTTGTTATATATATAAAAAAGAAAGGATGTAAAAAATGAAGAAAAAATTATTAAGCTTATTTGTTGCAATTTTTACTTTTGGATTAGTTCTTAATGTTGATGCTTTATCAGTAGGTACAACAAAAGGAACAACTGATACTAATAGTTATATTGTAACAGATGAAGCTGCTCTTATGGTTACTGGTGCTAACTCTTCTGATACATTGGTTGCTTATAAAGTTTTAGATGTATTTTATAATGCTTCTTCTAATGTTGTTACATATGAGTTTACTAGTACTTTTAAGGCATTTTTAGCGAGTAATTCTACTTATAAAAATCTTACAGTAGATGAATATTCTAAATTAACATCAGGTAGTATTACATCTGGTTCTACTAGAACTTCATCTACATTAGATACTCTTGTAAGTAAATTTGCAAGTTATGTTAAAACTAATTCTGTTACAGGAGTTAACTTAACATATTCTGCTTCTGAGGGAGCAACTGGTAATACATTGGCTGCTGGAGCATATTTAATTTTACCTAAGACAACTTCTAAAGTTTATGCAGTTATGGTAGGAAATGTTGTTCCAAAAGCAAATGGTAATGATTGGACATTAGAAGATTATTCTATCGTTGCTAAAATGAGTGATTATTCTTTTACTAAATATGTAGGTTCTACTGGTCATTATGATGGAACATATAATATTGGTACTGAGTTTTCATATTTCTTAGTAGGAGGAGTTCCTCAATATCCTACTAATGCTACTAATAAAATATATACTATGAAAGATACTATTAGTTCTGGACTTGATTTTTTAGATATAAGTAAATTTACTATTAAAGATGGTGATACAACTTTACTTACAAAAACTGATGGAACTGTAGTAGATTCTTCAAGCAATACAGTAGCAACTATTACTATATCTGGAAAAAACTTAACTGTTACTTTTAATCTTGATTATGTTACAAGTGATAATGTTACTGTTGAATATAAAGCTAAGTTAAATTCAAATGCTACACTTGGAGATACTGGTAACTTAAATAGTGCTACATTAACTTATTCAAATGATCCATATGGTACTGGTACTGCTACTTCTTCAGTTTCAAGTACTTCTGTATTTACTTATGGTATTGAAGTTTATGTTTATGATAATGATGATAAAACTAAAGTATTATCCGGAGTTAAGTTTGAAGTATATTCTGACTCTTCATTAACTAAAAAAATTGGAGAACTTACTACTGATAGTACTGGTAAGGGATATTTACCTGGTACTGCTTCTGGTACTTATTATTTAAAACAAGTATCAACAGCATCTGGTTATTCATTAACTAAGGATGTAATTACTTTAAAAGTTAAAGAAACTGGTTCTACAGAAGGAACTAAAACTGGTTATTATAAAGTAGAAGTAGCTGCATTTGAAGCTGGAGTATTACCATTTACTGGTGGTACTGGTACTATCTTATATACACTTATTGGTATGATTACCGTTGTTAGTGCTGTATTACTTTTTGTTCTTTATGCTAGAAAGAAAAAACAAGAACAAGCTGCTTAATTAATTAAATTTGTTTCTCAAATATTATTAGGTTTTTCCTTTTAATATTTGAGAAATATCTTAATAAGGAGATATGTTTTATGAATAATATAGTAATTTTAGCATTAATTTTAATTATTGTATCTATTATAAATATTGGTGTTTATTTTAATAAGGGTATTTTAAACGAGTAAGTTTATTAAGAAGTTTTGTCCAATAATTATATTTATTTTACTTATAGTTATTGGAGTACTTATTATGTTATATCCTGTTATTTCTAATATGATAAATTCTAATAAAACTGGAGTTGTTATTAATGATTACTCTGACTCTATAGCGACTAATACTGTTTCTGAAAATGATAAATTAATTGATGAAGCAAGAAATTATAATAAGAATTTATCTACTGTTAATATTGTTGATGCTTTTGTTAATCCTAAAGAAAATGAATCTGATGAATATAAAAGTATTTTAAATGTTAATGGTGATGGTATGATGGGATATATTAAAATTCCTAAGATAGATATAAAAGTTCCTATCTATCATGGTACTGGTAATGAAGTTTTACAAAAGGGTGTAGGTCATTTGGAAGGCAGTTCTTTTCCAGTTGGTGGTGAAAGTACTCATTCTGTTTTGTCTGCACATTCAGGACTTCCTTCTGCTAGATTGTTTACTGATTTAAATCAATTAGAAGTTGGAGATATGTTTTATATTTATATATTAGATCAAGTATTTGCTTATAAAGTTGATCAGGTGCTTGTAGTTGAACCAGCTGATATTGAAGAATTAGAACTTAAGGAAGGAGAGGATTATGTAACGCTAGTTACTTGTACACCATATGCTGTTAATACACACCGATTATTAGTACGTGGGACTAGAGTTGAATATAGTCCTGAAGTTTTAGAAAGTATTGCAGTTACAAAAAAACTTGGTTCTGATGATATTGTTTTATATATAAGTTTATTTGCAGTATTTATAATTTTATTTTTAGTTGTTTTATTTAGTATTAAGAATAAAAAGAAAAAACAACTGGTTGTTGATAATACTAACAATAATATTAATAGTGCTACTGTTATATCTCAAGTTCCTGTTAATAATAATTCAGTTAGTACTGTACAAACACCTATTAATGTAGAGAGTACTGTAAGTATATCAAATATTAGCACTACGAATCCTAGTATTACAGAAGAACCTAATAATGTAAGTATAGTAAACACTTCGCAAAGTGTTTCTAATATGGATGGTGTTAATTCTGTAATGGTTCCAAGTAGTAATACTGTAGTAGAACAAAATACTTTTTATGAAGCAAAAACTAATGTTACTGAAGATACAAATAGAGTATAGAAGGGAGTATAATTATGAAAAAAAATATTATATTTATAATAATATTAGTTTGTTCTGTTTGTGTTATGCTCTTTTCTATATTCAATATTATTTTTTTATATTTGGATAGTAATAAAACAAAAAAGACAGCAGAAAAATTAGAAGAAATTGCTAATGTTAGGGTCATTAAAGATAGTAATTTTTTATCAGTTAATTTTGATGAATTATCTAAAAATAATGACGAAGTAGTTGCTTGGTTACAAGTTTTAGATACTGATGTTAATTATCCTATTGTTAAACATAATAATAATAGTTATTATTTAAATCATTCATATGATAAATCCTGGAATAGTTCTGGTTGGCCTTTTTTAGATTATAGAAATGATATTAATGATTTAGTTAGTAATAATATTATGTATGGACATGGTAGAGTAGATGGTACTATGTTTGGTAGTTTGAGAAATTTATTAAATCTAGATAATGGAAAACATAGTATTAATGTTTCAACTCCTTATAATAATTATATATTTGAAATATTTAGTATTTATTTAATATCTGGTACTAATGATTATTTAAGTACTGGGTTTGAAAATAATGATGAATTTTTTAAATTTTATGAGTTAATTAAAAATAGAAGTATTATAAAATATAATGAGATGAATATTGAATCTACAGATAAAATATTAACTTTAACAACTTGTTATAATAATTGGCAAAAGTTAGTTGTACACGCTAAATTAATTTCTTGGGAAAAAAGATATTAGATTGGAGAAAAAATATTTGAAGAGGATTATTGGTAATATTAAACTTGATAATTTTAAATATATTAGAATATTTCTTTGTTCTATTCTTTTTTTGTTTATTTTGATTTTTTTTATTACTAGTTCTTTTGCAGCAAATGTTCCTGTAAAATCTGTTGAAATTAAATCTGAAAATTTAGATTATGATAATAATGAGCAAGGTGCTTGGAAGGTTACAAAGAGTTCTTCTTGGATTAGTAAAGGTAAAGCGAGAATTACTTTTGATGTTAATAGTATTGAAAAAAATGATGATAAAGATAGAGATATAATATTAGTTATAGATAGTTCAGCCTCCATGTATTCCGGTAAATTTGAAAAAGTTTTAGGATATGTTATTGATGTTTTTAATGAATTAAAAAATGATTCAAGAGTTAATAGAATTTCATTAATTAGCTTTAATGATAAAGCAACAATTTTATCTGATTTTTCAAGTGATTTTTCTTCATTATCTTCTTTAGTTAAAACTATTGGTGCAACAGGTGAAACAAATTATTATCAAGCTTTACTTAAAGTAGATGAAGAATTATCATCATATACATATGATAGTAATAAAAAAGTTTCAGTAGTGTTTTTAACTGATGGTAATCCTACTGCTGATACTCCTAATGAAGTTGTTGAATATGAGTATTTAAAAAATAAATATTCATACTTGAATTTTACAGCTATACAGTATGACATGGGTGAAGATGTTTTAGATACTGTTAAAAATATTAGTGATAAACAATATCTTAGTAACATTAATAATATAAAAGATATATTACATAGAGCTATGTTTGGTACTTTATCTTATGATAATTTTAAAATAGAGGATACAATTAATACTGAGTATTTTAATATTGATAGTGTTAGTAATGATAATGCTAGTATAAGTAATAATAAAG
>CAVAJX010000094.1:0-6377 GCA_963589235.1 bacterium
AACTAAGTATCATTTTAAAAAAATTTTTTGGTATCATTTTAAAAAAGGATTAACATAATTTAATAAAATTAATGACAATTTTCATTTTTACTGATACAATTAATTAAAATAGAGGTGTCAAATATGAAACAATTTAATAAAATATTATCAATACTTATTATTATGTCAGTTTGTATATTACCATTACCTGTTGGAGCAATTGACATAAAATTATCAACAACAAACAATACAGATATTTTAGGAAAGATTGAGTCAATTTATCCCAGTTATAATAATAAAGGACAACCAGATGGCTATCTATTCTTTTCCAATGGTAATTTAGAATTAATAAAGCATGACTTAGGAGAAAATGAAGTATACTACATAAAAAATGGTGATGCCACAACAGGTATAGATGTAGATGTAATAAATGGTAATTCCAAGTACGAAGTAAAAGGATATACCGACCTTTTAATCACCGCAGTAGATTCTACTACTGGGAAGACTATATTTGAAAGACAATATGGTGGAAGTGAAAATGAATTCGTTGATAGAGCCTTTAAAAGTTACGACGACTCTGGTAAACATGATGGATATTATATATCACTATGGACCTCATCAACTGATACATCAACTGGATTTGGTGATGTTTTAATTAAGTATGACTTAAAAGGCAATCTTGTATTTGAAAAAAATATAACTAATTTTCATAACGATTTATATACATATGAATTTGACGGCGAACCTTGGTCTGGACTAACATATATAAAAAATGGAAAATATGATTCAACATTTGAATATAATGAATATGAGTCAATAATATATAGATATAATGATGATGAAGATCTTTTTGAAATAGAAACAGACTATGTTGTAAATAAAATGAATTTAAGTTATACAGCTACTGGAGAAGTAGATGGTATCGTTGTCATCGGAACTGATTATGAAAAAGAATATTTTGCTAAATATGATTTATCTGGCAAAGAAGTATTCAAAAAAACAGTTTCAGGGTATGAACAATTTACCATTAAAAGTAGTCATCTTCCAAATGGTACATATGATGGTTATATAGCAAGTGCATTAGATACCGAAACGTTTGGAAGTGCCATTTTAAAATATGATTTGCAAGGTAACTTAATGATGGACACGGTTTATGATGAAGATGAAACATATTTTGTTAATTATTCCCTAAGTAGTTATGATGAAAATGGCAATGAAAATGGAATAATTCTAATATCAAGAGGAGCAGATGGAATTGCTCAATTAAACTTTGTATATAATGTTTATGAAGTAGCTAAAGACACAACAGAAGAAGGAGAAATTGCTGTTAATACAGCCAGTGCAATACCTGGAGAAGTAGTAAGTGTAAGTGTAACTCCAAAAGAAGGCTATGTTTTAAAAAGAATAGTCGTAATGGATGAGTCAGGCAAAGAAATAGAAGTGACTGATGATGGAACATTTATAATGCCAGAAGGTAAAGTAACTGTTACAGCAATATACAAAAAAATAACTAATCCTGAAACTGTATCGGCATGTTATGTAGTACTTGGTATAATACTACTAATTTCCATTGGTACACTAATAGTTAACAAACAAAAAGCTGTCAAAAACAACTAAAAAAATAAGGTCAAGAAGAAGATGAAAAAATCTTCTTTTTCTTTGTCAATTTTTTGTAAACTGATTAAAAAGTTCAATATTAGTCATTTACTTTTACGCCTATCTTGGGTAATATATAATTAATCACTGGCAAATTATGGTGAAAAGTGGGGGATTTCTATGTTTATGGGAGAATATCATCATTCTGTTGATGATAAAGGAAGATTAATAATTCCTTCTAAGTTCCGTGATGAATTAGGGACAAAGTTTATTGTAACTAGAGGTATTGAAAATTGCCTTTTTGTCTATTCCTTGGAATCTTGGGAAAAAATCGTAAATAAACTAGAAACACTTCCATTTACCAAAAAAGATGCGAGAGCTTTTATTCGCTTCTTTCTATCAGGCGCTAGTGAAGCAGAGTTTGATAAACAGGGCCGTATTAATATTACCTCCCCACTAATTTCCTATGCCAATATAACTAAAGAATGTGTAGTCATTGGTACAGGAGATAGGTTAGAAATATGGTCAGAAGAGTCTTGGAATGATTTCTTCACTTCTGCTAAAGACAGCATGTCAAACATAGCCGAAAATTTATTTGAGAGTGTGAATTTATAATGGAAAAACATATAAGCGTATTACTAGAAGAATCAATTTCTTCCCTTAACTTAAACGATTCTAGTATTATTGTTGACTGCACACTAGGCTATGGAGGACACAGTAGTAACATCTTGGCAAGAATAAAAAGAGGGTACTTATTCGCCTTTGACCAAGATAGTGAAGCAATTCGGCATAGTACCGAAAGATTATCATCAATCGGTACTAACTTCACTATCATCAAAAGCAATTTTGTTAATTTAAAAGAAGAATTAGCAAAACAAAATATTTATAAGGTTGATGGAGTCCTATTTGATTTAGGAGTATCATCACCTCAATTAGATGACAAAACGCGTGGATTTTCTTATCATGAAGATGCTAGACTAGACATGCGCATGGATAAAGATAATCCCATCTCAGCATATGAGATCGTTAATAATTATACAAAAGAGGAACTCGCTAATATTTTCTACAAGTATGGTGAAGATAAATTCTCTAGAAATATAGCGAAAAAAATCGTTGAGTATAGAGAAAATAAGCCAATCGAAACAACTTTAGAATTAGTTGAAATAATTAAAAGTGCCGTTCCTATGAAGTTTAGAAAAGATAAACATCCAGCTCGTCAAATATTTCAAGCAATTAGAATTGAAGTAAACCATGAACTTGATGTTATAGAGCCTGCCTTAGAACAAGCACTATCAATACTAAATATTCATGGAAGAGTTGCAGTTATAACGTTCCATTCCTTAGAAGATAGAATAGTCAAAAATTTCTTCAAAGAAAAATGTGCTATAGATCCAAAAGTACAAGGAATGCCTAATATACCAGATGAATATTTACCAGACTTCAAACTTGTTGTAAATAAAGCTATAGTTCCAACAGAAGAAGAACTAAAAAATAATTCCAGAGCAAGAAGCGCCAAACTTCGCGTTATAGAAAGAATAAAATAAGAAAGGTGATACGGTGAAAAAAGTTAAAAAACGAATCAAAATTTCAAAATTTGAAAAACTCTTGTATACTTTAGCGGTGACTTTATTAGTACTTTCACCGGTATCAATAGTTTTTTCAAAAGCAACTCTGTCGAAAATAAACTTTGAAGTTGAAAAAAAGAAAAACGATATTGAACAACAAGAAAAAACAAATGAAGGTTTGGCAATGACAATAGATGAATTAGCTTCACTTACTAAAATTCAAGAAGTTGCAGAAGAACAAGGTTTGAGTTATAATAATGATAACATTAAGACAGTAACTGATGAAAAATAGGAAGTGATTAAATGAAAAACAAAAAGAAGGGAAATAATGTACGGTACTCAAAAACCATCATAATTTTTTCTCTTCTTTTGTTTGCTTTAATGATTGGAAGAGTTACTCAACTTGCATTATCCCAAAAGATAGATGGTATAAACCTAAAAAAATTAGCAAGTAAAAGAACAACACGTACTCAAACACTAAGTGCAAAAAGAGGAAATATCTATTCAAAAGATGGCGAAGTGTTAGCACAAAACGTATCAGCATACAAATTAATAGCGTACTTAGATCCAGAGAGAACAACAAATAAAAACAATCCACAACACGTTGTAGATAAAGAAAAAACAGCTGAAGCTCTAGCACCAATATTAAATATGGAAAAAGACGAAGTGCTAAAATATTTGAATAAAGAAAATGTCTATCAAACAGAGTTTGGTAGTAAAGGGAAAAATTTAACTGAACTAGTAAAAAAACAAATAGAAGATTTAAATTTACCAGGACTTGATTTTATTGAGAGTTTTAAAAGATACTATCCAAAAGGTACTTTTGCTTCATATACCATTGGCTATGCAAAAACAACAACAGATGAAGAAACAAGCAAAGAAACAATTACAGGTGAAATGGGTATTGAAAAAGAATATGACAGTGTTTTAAAAGGTGAAGATGGATACATAAAATATCAAAAAGATTTAAAAGGATATCAAATTGCTAATACACCTGTTATAAAAAAAGAGGCAACTCAAGGAAAAGACATTTATTTAACAATAGAAAGTAATATCCAGTTTTTTATTGAACAAGCTCTAACAAACGCTGATGTAGATTATGACTTTGAATGGTTTCATATAACAGTATTAGATGCCAAAACAGGAGCTGTTCTTGGAACATCATCATCACCATCATTTGATCCAAATACCAGAAACATCACTAATTACTTAGACTTATTTTTATCATCTCCTTATGAACCGGGTAGCACTATGAAGACATTTACTTATATGACCGCTATGGAAAATGGTGTATACGATGGTTCAGAGACTTACCAATCTGGAGTATATGTAACAAAAGACGGTACAGAAATTGGTGACTGGAACCGTGAAGGATGGGGAACAATAACTTTTGATAAAGGTTATGCCATGAGTAGTAATACTGGTATTATAAATCTAATTAATCGACATATGGATAGTATGATGTTACGTCAATATTTTAAAAAACTAGGTTTTGGCAAAAAAACAGGAATAAATCTGCCTAATGAAAGTACCGGGAAAATAGATTTTAAATATGAAACAGAAATATTTAATGCCGGATTTGGTCAAGGAATAACGACAACACCAGTTCAAATGGTTCAAGCCATGACTTCGTTAACTAACGATGGAGTATTATTAAAACCATATATTGTCTCAAAAATTGTAGACCCTGAAACAAAAGAAGTAATATTAGAAAACAAAAAAAATACTGGTGAAAGAGTTGCATCGAGTTTAACAGTAAAAAAGATGATTCAATTAATGGATGATTGCGTTAATGGTACTGGTAACACTGGTTCAGGATTTAGAATAGATTCTGGAGAATTAATAGGAAAAACTGGTACATCCCAAATTGCTAAAGAAGATGGAACTGGCTATTATACCAGTAAATATGATGTAATATCATCATTTGCCGGTATATATCCAAAAAGTGATCCAGAATATATAATTTATGCTGCTGTAAAAAGACCAAGTAATGGAAGTCAAAAACCATTATCAAATGCTGTAAAAGAAATTGTAGCTAACTTATCAAAATACTATGGTACAGAAGAAAACAATACATCATCTGTAAAAATAAAAGAATTTAAACTAGATAGTTATGTAAATAAAAAACTTGCTGATGCAAAAACTGAATTAGATTCACTAGGAATAAAATATACAGTTCTTGGTAATGGTACTAAAATAACAAAACAATATCCAGAAAAAAATAGTACTGTAACCTCTGCAGACACAATTTATTTAATTACAAATGATAATAACTTAACAATTCCAAATGTTATTGGTCTCTCATCAAAAGTCGCTAAAAGCATACTTCAAGAACTAAATGTTAAAGTAATATTAGATGGTGTTGGATATGTAACATCACAATCGATTCCAGAAAATACACCAATAACAGATGGTATGGAAATAACACTTTCTTTAAGTCCAAAATTTTCACCATAACATAATAGGTATAAATAATGGAAAGAGAAAATCGATATTGCATAAAAAATATAAGGTTTGTTCATAAATTAACTTTACGTACTTAACAGATGACTATTAATTCTGTTATAATAATAGTGTAGAAAAGATGAAAAGAGGAAAATGTTCATGAGAAATGTTGTAACTACTAGAAATTGGATAATTGTAACATTATGTATTACCATTGTTTTTATGGCAATAGGTTTTGCTTTGCTTTCTATGCAATTAGATGAAAAGGATAATTCCAAAGCTATCCATGACACATCCTTTGTTACTATAAATCCTAGGACCCCTGTTCAAGGTGGAACAAAAGTTCCGTCATCAACAGCTAGTATTACAAATTCCGGTCAAACAATTAATTTTGAATTTCAATTATATGCTCCAAGTGATGAAATAAGTTATCGAATAACAATTAAAAATCAAGGAACCATAGATGCTGAAATAATTAATTTAGTTGAATATCCTGATTACATAAATAATGCAACCTCTGCCCAAACTATTTATCCTGTTGAAGTTAAACATAATAATATTATTGGAAAAGTACTTTCACCTGGTGAAGAAACAGAACTTAATGTAGCGGCAACATTTAACTATAAAGGTCAAGCAATGCCTATCAAGGTACCATACCAAGTAACGATAATAACAAAAAGTCCTAATACTTAAAACTGGAATAATAGCCAGTTTTTCTTTTGATTAAACATAAACACACAGTAAAAAAGAGTAAATAAATTTGTTTTATTAAAAATAGGTAAAATTTATAAA
>CAVAJX010000095.1:0-3955 GCA_963589235.1 bacterium
AAATATTGCATATGCTGAATATGCCAATCAGTCATAAAGTTTAACACAACCTATAAAAAAACAAAAGAAACTAGCTCCTATTTTGGATCTAGTTCTAAAACTTCTATTTCTTCAACAACAGCCATCTGTTGTTCCATAATAATTTTCAATTTCCGTTTAAATATTTTCATATTTTTCTCTAAAAGTTCCGCTCTATTTTCAATTCTTTCAGCCTTTAGTAATGACTCATTAACAATTCTACTAGCATTACTTTTAGCGTCACTAATGACCATTTTAGCTTCATCTCTAGCCATTCTCTTTATATTATCACTAGTCTCTTCAGCTTTTAAGATAGAATTCTTTAACGTACTTTCTAATCTTTTATAATGTTCTAATTCAGCCTTTAAACTATCAATTTCTCTTCTTTGTTCTTTACACTTTGTAACGATACCTTCAGTCTGAGTTATCACATCATTAATAAACTGATTTACTTCATTTCGACTATAACCATTTGTCTCATAACTAAATCTTTCCAAAATGATCACCCTTTAACTTCTAGAAAAAATCATCCTCGTCGTTCTCTTCTTTATTTTCTTTTTTACTCTTTGAACTAGTTCCTTTACTAGCTCCTTCATCACTAATTTTACCTTCTACATTAACATTATTAGGTGTACATAAGAAAATTCCTCCACCTAATTTTTGTAAATCTCCACCTATTGCGTAAATAGTACCATATAAGAAATCAACAATACGTTTAGCTTGATCAGGAGTTACTCTCTTTAAATTAACAACAACAGCACTTCTATTTTTTAAATAATCAGCTATTTGTTGACTTTCAGAATAAGCTCTAGGTTCTAAAAGCATCATTTTACTTCCTGCCATTCCATTCTCCGCATGATAAGCTTCCCTAGAAGTACTATAGAAATTTTCTTCAGTAGTAGTATCTTCTCCATCACCTTCACTACCAACTAATTTATTAATAAATTTATCAAAAGCCATAACTTATCCTCCATATCATATAAATTGTTAATTATATAACTAATTTTAACATAATTAAATTTAAATTTAAAGTATTAATTTATATTGTAGCGTTAACTTGTGCATTATCTCCCGAAAAATTAATAAACTTATTTTCAGAAGCATTTACCGAATCACTACTAATATTTGTCATCTCAGGAACTCCCCCAGTACTAATATTTGTCATTTCTGGAACACCAGCTGTACTATTATTTAACATAACAGGTTGTTCAAAAGTCTGACTATTGTACCAAACATTAACTATATCAACATTATTACTCATTGGTCTAGGATTAGGTATATCAATATACATTGAAACAGGAACCTTAAATGCATTCCCAAACGCTATACAATTACCAGGTTTCAAGTTTTTTAATTGCTGTACAATTTCCATAGAAATATTAGGTACCATATTTTTGATATATTCAAGATCTTTTGGATGTAATGTTCTAAGTATTACAAAATTACTACACTGAGAAATACATGTATCAGAAAGTTCACTTGGTCTTTGTGTAATTAATCCTAAGAAAATACCATATTTACGTCCTTCTTTAGTAATTCTTTCAAATATATTATAACCAAGTAAATCAATATCATTATCTTTAATAACATATCTATGTGCTTCCTCAATAATAATATGAAAAGCTCTACTACCTCTTGGAATCGTGTTACTAGCAACATTAAACAACATTCTAGAAACAATTTTAGTAATTACCTTTGCTGTTCTATCATCAACATAATTAATATTAAAATTAACTATTTGACACTTTGAACCATCAGCTGCAACAAGTAAGCTATTAACATATTCAGGCATTGTAATATATCTTGGATATGAGAAAAACTCTTTATATTCACTATTTACTAATGTATGTAGTCTGACACTTAAAATATTGGCATAATCAAATACTTTAGAACTCTTCAAGATACCCTCATTAATAAGAGCAAATTCCATTGCCATTTCCAAATCAGCTAAAGTATAAAAATAATTTAATTCTTCTGCTTTTATTTCTTCTTCAACATCAAGAATATATCCTCTAATAAATTCAACAACTAATTCCATTTCTTGCATTTTACCAGTTTTATCAATAAATAAGCATTGTTTTAATGTTCTTACATAACCTGGTTGAACAATTTGACTATTTAGGTTTAAATCAGTTGTATTAAACTTAGTAAGAACAGCAGTTACTTGATCTCTTATCTTAGTAGATTCATCACCTGATAATAATATATCTTGTACAGCTCTCGCTATAATATCATTTTTTCTTTTAATAACGCTTTCAGAATTACCAGAAAGTATTGGAACTAACTCCAATGTTTTTTCGATAATTGGCAACTGTGATGGAGTATTAGCATCCAACAATAAAGCTAAATCATCAACATCTAATAACCAAACTGGTATACGCAAAACTTCTCCATCTGTTGACTTAGTATTAGTAGTAAAATATCTATAATTAAATGCTGGATTAACACTATGTAATCCTGAAAAAGCATTAGTATATTCACCAAAGGCATCAAAGAAAAAGAAATTAGCATTACTAGGAACACGAGATCCAACCATGAGTTTTTGTAAAATAGATGCAACAGTACAACTTTTACCAGCACCAGAATTACCAAGTACAGAAAAATGATTACTAAAGAAATCATTAATATCTACATTTATCTTATACCCATCATAAACATTACTAGTACCAAAGTTTGTTTGACCCTCAGTAGCTTCTTGATTACCTAAAATGAATCCTAATTCATTTAAATTAACAAGTCTAATATTAGATTTAAAAGAAGGCCTTTTAGAAGCACCAGGTATAAACATTGTAGGAGTTAATTCTCCCACAACAACAGCAGTCATTTCAGTTTGAGAAACATTAACAACTTCACCTACAATATTTCTAGAAGGATCTTCAAAAACAACATGCAAACCTATAAGATTAGGTTGCTTATTAATATCAATTGCTAATTTAATTATTACCCTATTATCTATAATTTCTTTAATTGTTCCTATCATATAGTAACACCCTCTTTTATTCTACCAAAATTATAACAAAAAAAAAGAAGAAATAAAAGTAATTTTTATTATTTCTGTCAAATTAATCTTCATATAATCCATGTATTTTTTCTCTATCAGCATCACTAATATTATCTAATTCCCAAATATCATCATTATCTTTATTTAAATTAAAAGTAATTTCATATTTTTTCTTATCAGTAACATTTTTTAATTGTTTAATTTTATAATCAATATATTTACTATTCTTATCAATTTCTTCTTCTTTTTCACTTAAACTATCATCATCTTTGAATTCATCTTGATGTTCATTATAATACTTTTTTGCATCGGCAATAGAAGCAGCATAATCAAATACTTCAATTTCAACATCAACTGTTGCTGTATTACCTTTAATTTCTTCATTTTTAACTTTATAAGATAAGTTTTGATATTGTTTTTCCATCAAACTACGATATTCTTTCTTTTGTTCATCAGACATATTAACATCTTCTGAAATAACACTATCTAACTGTGCTAATACAGTACTATCCATTTTTTGATATTTTCCTAATAACTCTTCAACCTTTTTAGTAGGTGTATTCATAGTATTAGTACATCCAACTGCTAAAAGTAAAAATAATGATAAACAAAATAATATTTTTTTCATAATTTCCTCCCATTACTATCATTATCAAAAAAATATATTTTATACATATAATTACTAATTTTACTAATCTTTAACAGTTCTACTTTTTTAATTTTAATCTATTTTAAAATCTAATAACTTTTCGAAAAACTCTTTCATACAAATCTTGCTCATCTTTAATTCTATCAATATTCATGAAAACAATATCCCCATTATATTATATATGATACATTAAACATTATACCAAAATAAAAAGACACTTTTTATCAAAATGTCTGGTTCTATAATAAATAGTGTTGGTGAGAAAAATCACTGACACTATTTTTAGT
>CAVAJX010000096.1:0-19461 GCA_963589235.1 bacterium
TGTTAGTTATCTACTTAATAATTAAAAAGTATCATTTTAAAAAAATCTTAACATAGATTAGGCTATGCATAGCTGGTTATAAAAATTAAATGCCTAACTTTTTTAAAATTTGGCATTTAATGGAGTGTTGCTGTTAAAAATGTTGTTTTCATAGTGTTGGTTACTAGTCATTATTTTGGATATTCTTTATATTTTGATATATTTTATTTATTGTTTCTTTCAAATCCGATGAACTATTATTAACATAAATAGTGTTTTCTGGAAGACATTGTTTAAATTCTGTTAAAAACATTTGTCTTTTCTCATCATCATCCAACACAGCATCTAACTCTGTTTTACCTCGACTCGTTATTCTACTTTGTCTTGTTTGTTCATCTGTATACACAAACAAAGTTAAATCTGGAACCAATAATTCGTTTCCATATATTGTATAATCCATTTTCATATCTATTCCAGCAACTCTATTTGATACAACAGTATCTATTAAATATCTCACTAGATAGACATTCTTATTTTTATAGTCACAATTATTTCTAATATAATCTGACATATACACGTCTGATGATAAATAATATAACATATTAGCTACGCAAGATTCACGTCTAACTTCAGTATCAATTATTTCTCTACCAGTATACTCTTTGCTTGGCGTTTTGAATAAATATGATTCATCATCAATTTTGTGAAGTTCTTTTCCAACTGTACTAGTTCCACTTCCATCCAATCCGGTTATAACTATTAACATTTTTATCCTCCTATTCTGCTAATTCAATTTTTTTCATTACTAGTTCATATGCTTTCTTTACATCATAATTATTTTCAACTTTTATTCCATAAGTTTTAATAATTTCATACATTTTTTGTTTTTCACTCACAATAGTTTCATCTGATACTCCTTCAAAGTCATTCTCATTTTCAAACTCTAAAAGTAGCCCTAAGCCTTCTACATCTTGAAAGGCAAATTCATAATCATTATTACTATAAACAATAACATCATAATGAACACTTACAAGTTTTTTAAAATTTATTTTTTCAAATAATTCTTGAGCTTTTTTAGTATCATCAATTGAGACATTTATCTTTTCTTCTGATATAACAACTCCATCTTTAGAATATTCTTTATTTTTATATGTTAATTTTTTAAATTCAGCTTCTGCAGTTTTTAAATATCTTATTAAGACACAAGAGCTTAATACTTCTAATATATTATTCTTATCAACTTTAAGTTCTTTTTGGACAAACATAGTCATCTTCAACTCGACTTTTTCTAATTAACTTAAAGCCTTTTGATGTTAGTAATTCATCAATTTCTTTTAAAGTATTTTTGACTTTTACGGTTACTTCTATTTGTTTCATATCTTAACTCCTTATTTATTGCTTAATGTTTTGATACTACTTATTGGCCTTTTCCCATACTTTTCTTACTCCTCTTAAAGATAAAGTAGATAAAGTAAAACCAATTACGGGAACTAGTGAGGATAAAAATATATTATTTACGGTGTTAATAGCTAGAGAATATAATACAACAACAATATAAGTTAATATCATAATACATATTTTTTCTAGTCCAACTCGTTTCCCAAGATTTATCTAGTTCTACTCTTTTATTTCTTTCTTTGATCTTTTTGATTTCTTCTTCTAAATTCATACTCTTCACTCCTAAATCTAATTATACTTAATATTTTAATTTTTTTCTACTATGAAGCAACAACATTTATCAAAGCCAGGAACATCTTCAATTATTTTGTTTTCGATAACTTTTAGATTACTATTTTCTATTTCTTTAAGCATATTTGAAATGGACTTTATTCTACACGAAGTCGAAACAACGGTTACTCTTTCATTAATATTCATGTTTGTTCTTTCAACTTCATTGAAGGCCATGTTGATATCTGATGTATACTCATCTTTACCATTGCCCATAGCGATAATCAAAGCTTTTCCAGTGTTACTTAGATGTTCATGGATGAAGTCATAAAATTTTTGGCGATGTTTTTCTTCTACAAACATATGAATTACAGCTACTGAATAGATAAAATCATACTCTCCTGATAGGGTATCTTGCATTAAGTCAAATTGTTTAAAATTATTTGGATATTTATTATTAGTTAATTCCTTACATTTGTTTACAGCACTTATTGAATATTCTAAAGCTAGGACATTATAACCTTTATCAAGTAAAAATATAGCGTCTCTTCCTTCTCCAGAACCTAGTTCTAATATTTTACTACTTTTAGAAATTTTATATTTATTTATGGTATTAAGAACTTCTGGTGTTGGTTTAGGTATTTCCCATAGATTATTAGATTCATGGACTTTTTTATACCTTTCTTCATAGGCTTTATAGTATTCATCTTTCATAAAAACTTCTCCTTAATTATTTTTTCCTGAATATATTTTCATTTAGATTTTAGTTTTTGTCAATAGAAAAAGTAGTTACTAAAAATAACTACTTTTGTCTTTGTTCTTGTTTCATCCTTCTAATCTCTTTAGCTTTCGCAATAAATTCTTTTCTTATATCTTTAAATTTATGAGATTTATCTTTAGCATGTGGGAAGGCATTTATCAAACGTTTTGTTAGGAAGTTGTTATGCAACTCTTCTATTATTTTACTCTTTACTTCGTTCGTATTGTCTTCACCATATCTTTTGAAACTTTTATTAAATTTTATAACTGTAGTTCCTGATACTATAGTGTCAGCATAGAAGATTATTGATAAAATGATACTTATTGTTACCATAAGATTATTGGGTAATAATAATATCAAGTTTTCTAGCCAAGGATTTAGATATTCTACTACTAAGACACCGGCCAGACCGAATAGCACACCATTTTGAAGACATATTCTTCCGTTAATATTAAACTTTTTATCAGAGTAGTCCCACCAGCGTAAATGAAATATCTTTTCAGCAATTAAACTACATAAATATTCAATTGTTAAACAAACGGTCATACTCATTATAAATAAAGCTACAATATCACCTTTATATTTTTGAAGAGTTAGGATCATTGCCATTGATCCGTAGCCAAAAATTGGGATATATGGTCCTACTAGGAAACCTCTATTTAAAACAACTTTTTTCTCCATAATACTTACGGATATTGACTCTACAATGTATCCTATAAATGAATAGATAAAGAATAATAAAAATAAATTATAGTAATTATACTCCATATTATACCTCTTATATTAATTGTGATAGTAATAAAATAATTACTCCAATGGATAAACCCACGTAACTAGTTTTTTTATCGGTTGCTTCTTTTAATCTAGGAATTAATTCACCAAGGACAATAAATAGAAGCATACCTAGAGTAATTGATAATAAGATACCTAATACTAATGGAGAAATTGTTGTTAGGTTTAGGAAGAACATAATTAAGCCACCTAGGAATGTTGATAAGGATACAAGTCCTATAATGCTTAAAGTTTTCCAAATATTATCATTACTTTGATAGAATGTAGCCGCTATAACCATTCCTAATGGAATGTTATGAAAGCCAATTCCTAGAGTTAGGGCTAAACCGATGTTAGCTTCAGTAAGAAAAGTTGAATATACAGCCATTCCTTCTATTACATTGTGTAATACTAAAGCAAGAGAAGTTATAACACCTATATGAATTAAATTATCTTTTCTTTCTTTTTTAGTCATAGAACTATCTTCATGATCTGGAATAAATTTATCAAGTAATTTTAACATTCCATAACCTAAAGCTGTACAAATTATAAATACAAAGATATATTTTATACCTAAATTTTCAATTATTTCTGGTAAAAGGTCTGTTACTATTAACATAGCAATTACACCTAGAGCTAAACCTAGAGAAAAGTCTACTACTTTTTCTTTTTTCTTTACTAGAAAAGCTAGAATTGCTCCTATTAAAATAAATATTCCTAATAATAGTGTTGTTAGTAGTCCTAATTTAACTTTATCCATATTATGCAACTCCTATCATTATTAATACTATTAGAGCTAAGATTAGACGATATATCATAAATATTTTAAAGTTATGATTATGTAAGTATTTTAATAAGTATTTAATACATAATAATCCTACTATAAATGATATTAAGATTCCTAAAATAAATGTTCCAATATTTCCTGCTATAACTGTCCAAGTTGCCTTTTTAAATAATTGTAAAACTAAGGCACCGGCTACGACAGGAGCACTTAAATAGAAAGAGAATTTTGCAGCATCTTCTCTATTTAAACCTAGAACTCTTCCGGTTGCGATTGTTGTTCCAGATCTTGAAAAGCCTGGAATTAAAGCTAGAACTTGACTACAACCAATGATTATAGCGTCTTTAATAGTCATTTTTTTAATAGTCTTTTTATCGTCTGAATATTTATCAGCACAATAGATTATGATACCCATGATAGCAAGGGCTAAAGCTATGATGACATAGTTATTTCTAATAGCGTTTTCAATAACATCTTCAAACAACACTCCAGCAATGGCAGCTGGTACTGTTGCTGCTACTAGGTACCATAAGATTTTTCCTTCATCATCTTTTACACCCTTAGTAAAACCTTTACTAATCATATTAATAAAGTCTTTAAAGAAGTATATTCCTATAGCTAGAAGTGTACCGAAATGAAGTGCTAAGTCAAATGTTAAAGCAAGATGGGCATCCATTCCAGCACCTATTCCAAATAAATCTCTGAAGATTATTAAATGTGCTGATGAAGATATTGGTAAAAACTCCGCAATTCCCTGAATAAATCCTAAAATAATTATTGATATAAAATCCATATGTTTCTCTCCTAATTTTCAAATAATGGCATGATTATTGGTACAACGTGTTTTTTACGTGAAACACAGCCTGGTACGAAGTATCCTTCTGGTATTCTATCTTTAGCATAAGCTAAAGCCATTACGTCAGCACCATGGTTATTAAAGATTACGTAACTACCATTTTTAATGATATCTGTTACATATAAAGCTACTAAATTATAATTATTAGCTTCACTTACTTCATCTAATACATGGATATATTCTTCCATATCTTTTTGTATTTCATCAAAGTTCATAGTAAAGAATTGTCCTATGGCAAACTTCTTCTCACCTACTGTATATATCTTAAAGTCATTATATAAGACATCTTCTTTACTCATACCTTCTAATGAAGTACCAGCTTTTAATAAGTCCATACCATATTCTTTATAGTTTACACCAGCAACTTTTGATAAGTATTCAACTGCTTCTACATCTCTTGGTGTTGTTGTTGGACTCTTTAAAATTAAGGTATCAGATAAAATTCCTGATAATAATGCTCCAGCGATATGAGTAGGCATTTCTATTTTTCTTTCCTTATATAATAAATATACAATTGTACAAGTTGAGCCAACAGCCATATTTCTAAAGTTAATTGGACTATTTGTTGTGATACTACCTAAGTTATGATGGTCAATTATTTCTAGTATTTCAGCTTCTTCTAGACCTTCAACACTTTGTAATTTTTCATTATGATCAACTAAAATTACTTTCTTAGGGTGCTTTTCTGATAAGTCTGTTATTTTTAATAGTCCTAAACATTTATTACGACGATCTACTATTGGATAATTTGTATGTTTTAATTTATTGTTTATATCAGTAACATTATCTACAAAGTCTGTAACTTCAAATTTTACTGGAGTTGGACATCTAAGCATTGTTTTAATGTAGTTAGCTAAAGTTACTAGTTTAGTTATATGATATGTAGTATATGGTGTTCTAATTATATTTACTTTATTTTGACGAGCTATTTCTAAATGTTCATCTTTAATTCTAGCGTCTCCTGATAAAATAAGTAATTTTACTTTAGATCTAGCTGCATATTCAATAATACTATGTCTATCACCTACAATTAGTGCCATATCAGAATCAAGTTTTACTGTTTCCATAAATGTTGTACTGCGATATGCTGCAACTAGTAATTTAGCGATTATTTCATCATCAAATTTTAAGACTTCAGTCGCTTTTAATACATCTAATAAGTTAGTATATGATGTATATAAATCATCAGTATTTTCATTAATAATTACATGAGATAAATCTTTAATAGTAATTAGTCCTGTAAAATAGTTTTTATCATCTACTATTGGAATACCTGTTAAGCTCTTTTCTAACATTTTTTGATATCCTGTATAAATAGAATCTGTTTCTTTAATAAAGAAATTCTTATGATAATCAATGTCTTTTAATTGTAATTTTACATCATTTAAATATTCTGGTGTTTTGATATTAAAGTATTTTAGAGCGTATTTTGTTTCTTTATTTACGTCTCCTAATATTCTAGGTTCTGTGTTTTCTCCTAAGCTATTTTTTAAATATGATAAACCTATAGCGGACATTACAGAATCTGAATCTGGTTTCTTATGACCAAAGATATATGTTTTTTGCATATTTATTCCTTCTTTCTTTTTTATTTAAAAAAGGGATAGATCCCTTCATTAACTTAACAATTAAGTAATAAAACTAATAGAAATGTACCTACTACTTTAGCGTGTTGTTTTATTACTGTTCCGCGTTCTTGTATAGCGGATATATCATCAACTACATCAACTATCCAACTTTCTAAATACTTTGGAGGCGTGAATGTAATTGGAAACATATGGCTTTTTATAATATCCATTTGTTTTTCACTTAAATCAAAATTATCAGTAGCGTTTTTTAAAGCACATTTTGGATGCTTTCTTAGTCTCGCTACAAAGTTCTTGTCAGCAACTTCTTCTTGAAAGAAATCGTGTAATAAAGCAGCTTCTGTTGTTTCTTTATAATCTAGGTGTAATAGCTTTGTAACTTTATATGAATAATAGGCTACTCTCATTGAATGTTCATATCTAGTTATACCATGATGTTTTATATTTTTTAATTTGAGAAACTCTTCATTATTACTGATATGACTTATAATGTCGCTAAATTCTTTATTTTGATATCTATTCATTTTATAACCTCTTATTATTCTATTCGCATGTTTACTATTTAATAATAACACAACACCCTACTTCTATAAAATGTTTAGATATTTAGGTTTAATATTTTGACATTTTTTTACATATCGGAACTGCTTTAGGTATTATACCATTATTATTTTTTTTAGACAAGTCCTGATAAGATATCATCCATTTCTTTAATATCTTCTTCACTAACTTCTTCTTTATCTAGTGTTTTATTAAACCAAACTGGTAATTCTTCTTTACCTGACTTTTCAGTTTTTGTTTTTACTTTTTCTGTTTTATTATTGATTAGTCTTTTTAACTTTTTATGTTCTTTTTCAGTAATATCCATGGCATCTTCTACAGTTTCAATATTTAATCTTTTCCATTGACCCGCTATGGTTTCAACGTAGCTTTTCTTTAGTTGTTGATTATTGGTTTTTAGGACATAGGATATTAAAACGTTTACGACTCCTGGATTTAGTTTTTGATCTACTAAAAGACTTTCTATTAATCTTTTATCTCTATCGGTTGGCTCTGCACCTTTATATTTAGCTTTTAATAATTGATAAGGATTTATATTTTCAAAAGTATAAATCATTTTAGCTCTTTTAGAATTATCACCTTTAGGCTTTTTTAAGTAATCTGGCTGTTTATTATATATTAAGGTTGGAAGTGAGCCGGCTGTTTCAAATTGATAATAATCTCGACAAGCTTTACGAAGTTTTGTTTTATCAATTAGTCCTTTTTCATTGATGGAGTCACATACTAATCCTTTAATATCTAAAGTGTTTAAGTTGTATGTAAAACTTAGGGCATTTATTAGTTCTTTAACATCTTTAGTAAATGTTTTATCAGTAATTATATTATCTGGAATACTTGATATAAGTAAGTTATAATCTATTCCTTTATTTATTAAGATGTTGTTTGAATCTCTTTTAGTAATATCTACTTCTTCTGACATGTCTAGAATATTACCTTTTATTGAAGTAAAGACATCATCAAAGTTACTAGTAATGTCTTCATAATCTTTAAGACTTACTCTTGGTGTTTTATAGTAATTTAGCAGTTTTTCATACTCTTTTTTACCTAAGTTATTATATAAGACAACATTTAAAATAGGATGTTGAAAAAAGTCATGAGCAGATACTGGTGAATATATTAAGTAAACATAATGATTAATACTTCCCTTTTTTAAGTAACTTTTTAAAAGACCAATAGCTTCAAGTTTTTCTCTTGCGATAACTATATCTTCTAGTTTTAATTGCATTGTTGCCATAAGATGATGATGAGTTAAGTCATCACTCATTACTTCTAATTTATCTAGGTCATCTATTAAAGTAAAATATAATGATGTTGCGGTATGACCAATTACGGGTTGATACAACATTGTTATTAATTTATGGTCATTTTCACTTAAAACTGTTTTATTAACTACTGTATAAGTATCAGCAGGAAGAATTGTTATAGTACTACGCATAGTTATCACCTAGATATATAGTACAATAAATAGAAAAAAAAAGAAAGTTTAACTTTCTAAAATCCTAAGAATTTCAAAACATCTAAAGAAGACATTTTGGTAAAATATATAAATGCAAAAGCTATTAGTAAGAAAGGGCCAAAAGGAATGGCTTTTTCATTATTTGTTTTCATAAGAAGGAAGGACATTGGTAAAGCAAAAAGGCTTCCTAAGAAAATAGTCAAAGTACCAAGAAGAAGATCTAGTACTAAGCCAAATAAGAACATCATTTTAATGTCTCCTCCACCAAGACTTTCTTTTTTTAGGGCTTTATTTCCAATAAACATAATTAAGTACATCATGGAAAACAATAATATACCTGTTCCAAGATGAATTAAGGTTTCTTTTAAGCCAGAGTTTAGAAATTGAATTATTAGAAAATAAATACTAAAGAATATTAATACTTCATCTGGTATTATTAAATATGTTAAGTCACTAACGGTAACTATCATTAATAATGTTACTATTCCTAAGGCTATTAATAATTCATAACTAAAGCCAAAACTATAATATGAAACAGCAAATAATAGTCCTGTAAAAAACTCCATATATGGATATAAAACATCTATTTTAGAATGACAATGACGGCATCTTCCTTGTTGAATTATGTATGAAAATAAGGGAATAGTTTCTTTGGGTGTTAGTTCATGACTACAGGAGTCACAATGTAGTTTATTTCCTAATATTTTTTCTTTTTTGGGTATACGTAATCCTAAAATTGTAGAAATTGTACCGACGAAGCTTCCTAAAATAAAAAAGATAATTAAATATAGTATTTCCATATAATTATCCTCCTTATTATTACTCGATTTGTGAATATATACTAAACATTGGTGTAACTATTGATAGTAAGATAACACCAACAATTCCAGCTAAGAAAACGATCATTAATGGTTCCATTAAACTCTTCATTTGATCAATTATTGATTTATGCATAGCTTGGAAATGGTTTGATACTTTTTCCATCATTAGACCTAATTGACCAGTATTTTCACCAGTTACTATCATTTCATAGGCAACTACTGGGATAGCCCATTCACCACGGAAGGCTGAAGATACAGGTTCACCTTTTGATAGGTTTTCTAGTGTTTTATCAATTATCTTTTTAAATACTTCATTATCTGTTATTTTAGACAAGATTTCCATACTGTCTGTAATGAATACACCATGGTTTAATAATGAAGCAAATGTCTTGGTGAAGTTAGCTATTTCGTTGTAGATAATTATTTTACCAACTACTGGCATATGCATAAGTATAGTCTGAACAGAAAGTTTAAATGACTGGACATGTTTCATTAAATATTTGAATATAAATATTATTGCGACTATTCCAACTATTAGATATATATAATAGTTTTGTATAAAATTACTGATACCTAATACTATTAACGTTATAGTTGGTAGTTTAGCGTCATTTTGTTCAAACATACTAGCAAACTGTGGAACTAGGTAAACTAACATGAAGACTAATACACCAAGAGCAATTGTTAATACGACAATTGGATAAGTCATGGCACTCTTCATTTGTTTTCTAGTTTGGTTCATAGATGTATAGTACTCAGCCATATCATCTAGTATTGATGGTAAATCACCAGTCATTTCAGCTGTTTTTACCATGTTTATTAGTAATGGTGGGAATACTTTTCCTTGTTTAGCTAGAGCTATAGAAAAGCTTTCACCTTTTAGTAATTCATAAACTACTTGACCATAGATTTTTTTATGAGCTGGTTTTTTAGCTTGCTTTGCTAGGATTCTAACAGAGTCAACTAAAGGGATACCTGATTTAATATATGTAGATAACTGAGTTAGGGTAAATGATAAATCTTCTGGTTTTAACTTTGGTGGTCCAGAGATATCAATATCCATAGCTGATTTTGGTTTTACTTCTAGGACTTGATAATCTTGACCTTCTAAGAATGCTCTTACTTCATCTTCTGACTCAGCATCGAAAAATCCTTTTTCTTTTTTATTTACAGAATTTATTACTACGTAACTGTAGCCTTTTAATCTACTATTTTTGTTTTTTTCTTCATTTTTTGTCTCTTGTAATTCTTCTATTTTATCAGATGAAGCTGTATTTGCATTGGCTTTAGGTGTTGGCATTTTATTTGCACTACTTGGCATAGCTTTACTTTGCTCTTCTTTCACAAGAGGCATAATTTTATCTTGTGACATTACAGTATTAGTAGGATTTGGTCCGGCATTAACACTTTGGCTTGGCTGACTAGTTGTCGTGACATTTGTTTGAACTTGACTTGGTGCTGGCTGAGCACTTGGTGTTGTTGCGGCTACTGCTGGCTGTTGAACTGTATTATTTGAAACAGGAGAAGCTGGTGCTTGATTAGGAACTTCTTTTTCACCTGCTTTATTAAATAATTTCATCTAATATCACCGTAAACCTTTCTTTTGAATACATTCTTTTTATTCTATACTATTAATATTTTAACATAGGTTTTTAGTTTTGAAAATAAATTATTTAACTTTTTATTTTCTTTGACATATATTATGAATGAAGAGGTGGACTATGTTTAACTATCCATATCCAAGAGCTAGTTTATTTAGTAGATGGGCTGGTCTTGCCAAAGGATTTAATTTTAGTACATTTTTGGATGGTACACAAAAAACCTTAGGTGTAATAAATCAGGCTATTCCAATTGTTTATCAAGTTAAACCAATATTTAATAACGCTAAAACAATGTTTAAAATAGCTGATGAATTACGAAGACCAGCAACAGTTGAGGATACTACTAATACTGATAGTGTTACTTCTACTGCTGTTCAGACTGAAGCTACTAATAAACCTATTTTTTACATATAAAAAGAATAATTTTAGTTATTCTTTTTATTATATTTACTTAAAAATTCTTCTTTATACTCTAATACTCTATTTTCTTTTATAGCTTCTCTTAATTCTTCGGTTAGTTTTATCAAGAATCTTATATTATGAATTGATAATAGTCTACCACCTAACATTTCATCAGTTGTAATTAAGTGACGGACATAAGCTTTGGTATAATTTTTACAAGTGTAACAGTCGCAGCCTTCTTCTACAGGACTAAAATCTTCTTTATATTTAGCGTTATTGAAGTTAATCTTACCTTCTCTAGTAAAGGCTTGGCCATGACGAGCTATTCTTGTTGGTAAGACACAGTCGAAAATATCTACTCCTCTTATGACACCTTCAATTATATCAATTGGATCTCCTACTCCCATAAGATAACGAACTTTATCAGTAGGTAAATATTTGATACCATAATCGATCATTTTATACATAGTTTCTTTGTCTTCGCCAACGGATGTACCACCAATACTATAACCATCAAAGTCTAACTTTACAGTTTCTTTACAACTATATTCTCTTAAATCTTCAAATTCTCCACCTTGAACAATTCCAAATAGTGACTGATTAGGATTAGAATGAGCTTTTTTGCCACGGGCAGCCCAACGTAGAGTACGTTCAACTGACTTTTTCATGTATTCATAACTTACCGGATATGGTGGGCATTCATCAAAACTCATGGCGATGTCACTATCTAATTTATTTTGAATTTGAATAGATTTTTCAGGAGTTAGGAACAATTTAGAACCATCAATATGACTTTTAAAATGTACTCCTTCTTCGGTAATATCTTTTTCTTTATTTTTTACTAAAGAAAAGACTTGGAAACCACCAGAGTCAGTAAGTATTGGTCCATCATAATTCATAAACTTATGTAGTCCGCCAGCTTTATCAACGATATCTTCACCTGGTCTAAGCCATAAATGATATGTATTAGAAAGAATTATTCCTGAATGAGCTTCTTTTAATTCTTCTGGTGTTAAAGATTTTACGGTTGCTTTAGTACCAACAGGCATAAACATGGGTGTTTCAAAGGTACCATAATTTGTTTGTAATGAGCCATAACGGGCATTACTATTTTCATCTTTATGTAATAAAGTATATTTAATCTTCATAACTACTCTCCTTACTTAATAAGCATAGCGTCTCCAAAAGAGAAGAATCGATACTCTTCTTCTTGAGCTACTTTATAAGCATTCATAATATTGTCTTTTCCAGCTAATGCTGATACTAGCATAACAAGTGTTGACTTAGGTAAATGAAAGTTAGTAATTAAACTATCAATAGCTTTGAACTTATATCCTGGATAGATAAAGATATCAGTCCAGCCAGAACATTCTTTAAATTCATTATACTTTGTCATTATTGTTTCTAAAGTTCTAGTACTTGTTGTGCCAACGGCAATAATCTTATGATTATTCTTTTTTGTTTCAGTTAAAAGTTCAGCTACTTCTTTTGTCATTTGATAGTGTTCACTATGCATTTTATGTTCTTCTATGGTATCAACACTAACTGGTCTAAATGTTCCTAGTCCAACGTGTAGAGTTACATAGGCTATATTTACACCTTTGTCTTCAATTTTCTTTAGTAGTTCTTTAGTAAAATGAAGACCGGCTGTTGGTGCTGCGGCACTCCCTATTTCTTTGGCGTAGACAGTTTGGTATCTTGACTGATCTTTTAATTTTTCATGAATATATGGTGGTAAAGGCATAGTACCTAAATGTTCTAATATTTCTAATAGAATACCAGAATAAATTAATTTAAAATGTCTTATACCTTCATTATCTTCTTTAACACATTCAGCTTTTAATTCACCTTGGCCAAACGTTACAATGGTTCCGACTTTTATACGTCTAGCAGGTTTTACTAGGCATTCCCAAACATCTTCACCTAAATCTTTTAATAAAAGGATTTCAATAACAGCATGGGTATCAGTTTTTTCACCTAAGAGACGAGCTGGTAATACTTTAGTATCATTTAGTACTAAAGTGTCTCCTTTTTCTAAATAATCAATGATATCGTAAAAATGTTTATGTTCTATTTCTCCAGTTTTCTTATCTAAAACTAATAATTTAGATGTATCTCTATCTTTAATAGGTGTTTGGGCTATCAAGTTTTCATTTAAATCATAGTCAAAATCTTCTACTTTCATATAAACCTCCTGTTATTTTCTTATTTCTATACCTAATACTTCATAGGCTTTATCTGTTACCATACGTCCTCTAGCAGTTCTTTTTAATAAACCTGTTTGTAATAAGTATGGTTCATATACATCTTCTATTGTTGTGACTTCTTCGCCAATGGAACTACTAAGAGCTTCTATTCCAACTGGGCCACCGTTAAATTTATTGATAATGGCTAGTAACAAGTCATGGTCGGTTTTATCTAGACCAATTTTATCAATATGAAGTCTTTCAAGAGACTCCTTAGTTATGTCTAAATCTATTTTACCGGTACCTTTTACTAAGGCAAAGTCTCTAACTCTTTTAAATAATCTATTAGCAATTCTTGGTGTTCCTCTACTACGTTTAGCTAGTTCATAAGCGGCATCATCATCTATTTCCATATTTAAAACACGAGATGTTCTTTTTACTATTTCAGTTAACTCTTCAGTTGTATAGAATTGTAATTTTGAAATAATTCCAAAACGATCACGTAAAGGGGCTGATAGGTCACCGGCACGAGTTGTTGCTCCGACAAGAGTAAATGGTGGTAAATCTATTTTTATATTTTTTGTGTTACCTTCACTACCAACGATAATATCAAGAGAAAAGTCTTCCATAGCTGGATATAATACTTCTTCAATATATCTTGGCATTCTATGAATTTCATCAATGAATAAGACATCGCCCGGCTCAAGAGATGAAAGTATAGCGGCTAAATCACCTGTTTTTTCAATACTTGGACCTGAAGCTGTTTTTATTTTTGTACCTAATTCATGAGCAATAATAAAAGCTAATGTTGTTTTACCAAGTCCTGGAGGACCATATAATAAAACATGGTCTAGGGCTTCATTTCTTATTTTAGCAGCTTCAACAAAGACTTTAATATTTTCTTTTACTTCGCTTTGACCAATGTATTCTTCTATTGTTTCAGGACGAATTGTATTATCTATTACTTGGTCATCTTCAAGTGAATATTTTTTTATAACGCTTTCATTTTTCATAATACTTTTCCTCCTACTTCAATAATAATCTTAAGGCTTCTTTTACTTGTTCTTCAATTGAGGCATCTTTATTAACTTTAGAGATAACACCTTTAATTTCTTTATCTTTATAACCTAATCCTATTAATACTTCTTTCAACTCTTCAGCATTATTTACTTCATCATCAGAAATACCAACACCAATGAACTCTAGTTTTCCTTTTAAATCTAGGATAATTTGACGAGCTAGTTTCTCACCTATTTTAGGGAACTTCTTTAAATATAAAATATTTTCTCTTTCAATGGCATCCATTATTCCTTCTACATTTCCTAAAGCTAGCATTGGTAAAGTCATTTTACAACCTAGTCCTTTAACACTAATTAGTTTTAAGAACAATTCTTTTTCAGCTAAATTTTTAAAGCCAAAGAGGCTATTTTCATCTTCTTTAATTTGCTGATAAATATAAACTTTATATTCTTTTCCTTCTTCAAATGAATATGGATTAGATACATAAATTAAATATCCTATACCAGAATTATCTAAAACAATGGCATTATTTTTAATACTTGCTACTGTTCCTATTATATAGTCATACATAAAATCACTCCATACTTATTATATACTAAAACTAAAAAAGAAAAAAGAGCTATTAAGGCTCTGTATTAACAATATTAGTCTTCTTTTAAATTATAATATACGTCTTGTACATCGTCTAAATCTTCTAATGTGTCAACTAATTTCATTACTTTTTCTTGTCCTTCTTCATCTAGTTCTACTTCCATATTTGGTATATATGTTAGTTCACATTCTAAGAACTCTTTTACGTTTTCTTTTTCTAATGCTTCTTTTACAGGAACAAAGTTAGTTGTATCTGTTGTGATAACGTAAGTATTTTCTACTTTTTCAAAATCCATTGCTCCGGCATCAAGTGAAGTCATCATCATAGTATCTTCATCATAATCAGCTGGTATAACAATTGAACCGCGACGTTCAAACATGTAACTTACAGAACCATCTGTTCCTAAATTACCACCGGCTTTTGTAAAGGCACTTCTAACTTGAGAAGCTGTTCTATTACGATTATCGGTTAAACAGTCTACCATAAAAGCTACTCCGCCATGTCCATATCCTTCATAACGTACACTTTCATAGTTTGCTCCATCTGCACCACCAGTTGCTTTTTCGATTGCTTTTTGAATATTATCTTTTGGCATGTTTTGAGCTTTTGCTTTATCTACTGCCAATCTTAACGCTGCGTTTTGGCTTGGGTCAGGACTTCCTGCCTTAGCTGCCACCATAATTTCCTTAGCTAGTTTTTGAAAAACTTTACCTCTAGCAGCATCTAATAAACCTTTTTTTCGATGAATTGTTGCCCATTTTGAATGTCCACTCATACTTATACCTCCTCATTTCTTTTATATAATATCATATTTTTTTTAATAGTTAAAGCTTTTAACAATTATTTTTGTATGTTATAATCAGTTTATCAGATGGTGATATTATGTATGTAAAAATTGATAAGAAAAAGTTCGAAATAAATGAGTTAAATACCTTTTGGGAAAAGTTTAAAAGTCTTAAATTTGTATTGGAGCCAATGCAAGATTATGTTATTCTTATGAAGAAAAAATCTTTATCTACTTATATGTATTGTCAAAGAGTTGATGTTGTGATGACGGATGAAGATGATGTCGTTTTAAAGATGTATCAACAATTTCCTTCAGAAAGAATAATTCTTCCAAAAAGAAAAGTAAAGAAAACTTATCTTTTTCCGGCTGGTAGTACTAAAGATATAAAACTTGGTGATAAGTTAGAAATTAAAAAGAAGTAATGCTACTTCTTTATTTTTTTACATATTTTCTTTAAAATACATTGTCTTTTCAATTACTCTTTTTACATCAGCTTCTGTAAATGGTTTACCTATCATATCGATAATTGGATATGTAAAAGCTTTATTAATTGTATCTTTTGATGAGTCTCCAGAAATTATTGAAACTGGCATACTACTGAATAATTGATGTTCATTCATATATGTTAATACAGCAAAACCATCTACTTTTGGCATATTTAAGTCTAGTAGAATTGCTACTATATTTTCATTTGAAACATTAGCTTTGATAATATTTAGAGCCTCTTCTCCATCTTTTGCCATACCAATGTTATATTTTTCACTGAATATTCTTTTTACGAAGTTTCTAATGATATTAGAATCATCAACTACAAGAATTGTCTTTTGTGAATATACTTCAGCTGGCTCAATGTTAGATGATGTTGGTAATGGAGCGGCAGGAGCTGGAGTTACTGGAGCGGGTGCAGCAGGTGCTGGTGTTGTACTTGTTGGTACTTGCTCATTTGATGTAACTTCTGATTCAGGAGAAATATATTTTTTAACAATATTTATAGTTCTTTCTACTTCATCAATTAGCTCTTGATAATGTTCATAAATATAGAACATATCTCCTTCTTTGCTTTTTAACTCTTGATCATATGCTAAATCAGCTAATTTAGTAAAACCAAAGTATTTAGCATCACTCTTAAGAGAATGTACATAAATAGCATAATTAGGCATATCCTTATCATCTTTATATTTTTGAAGTTTAGCTATTTTTTCTTTAGCACTTACTAAGAATTCACCAACAGTTTCGTTGTAAGTATCTATATCACCAAATAACTCTAAACTTTTATTTACATCTACTCCGTTTGATATCAAAAAATTAACATCGTACATTATTTTCACCTTCGCATTCTTAATCTACTTAAATTATATCATAAATTTATTTGTAAGCAATTACTTTTTTTAATTTAATCGATTAATACCCTTATTAATACTGGGTAATGATCACTGGTTTTTATATCTTTAACGACATTTTTATCGACCAGTTTAAAGTCTTTTGAGATGAATATATGATCTATTGCTCTTTTATATTTAGATGGTTTAAAGGTTTTTTCATCAATTTGGACACGATATATATTCATTTTTTCTAATTCTTCAGTAAAATTATTAAATATTTCTTTGTTGTTTTTTAGATTAAAATCTCCGGTTAAAATAATAGGATTTTTATCTTTTTTTATTATTTTTAAAATTTTATTTAGTTGACGTTTTTTTACAGATAAGTATTGATAATCTAGATGAGTATTGTATATTGATATTTCTTTATTATCTATAATAACAACTGTTTTGGTAATTATTCTATTTAATAATGATGGAAGATGTGGAAGTCGATATGTTTTACTATATAGTACTTTTTTATTTGTAATGATAGGATTTGATTCATTTATTTTAGGAAAGTATAAGTATCTATAATTTCCTGTTACTTTATAGTCTTTTAAGTCACTTTGAAATTCTCTCATGAATTTGGGATAAGCTTCTTGTAAATTTAGAATATCTATGTTGTTATCAATGAGATAATTTTTAATGAATTTAAGCTTATTTTTATCTTCTTTATTTTGAATATTAAATGTACTTATAGTTAACATATAATCAACCTCTTTAGTCTTTATAATCAAAGTAGAAATCTAGAATACGTACTTGGTCGCCATCTGTTGCTCCGAGACTTTCTAGTTTAGCATCAATTCCTAAACGACGTAGTTTCTTGGCAAAACGATAAATAGCTTCTTCACTATTGAATTTTGTCATTTTAAATATTCTTTCTACTTCTTTACCAGATATTACCCAGGTACCATCTGAATCTCTAGTAATAGTATATGGCTCTTCTTTTTTAAATTTGTATAAGAAATGACTTTCTATTTCGGTATCTTCATATAAAGGATTATCTGGTATTTCATCTAATAAGTCAGCAAGACGATCTACTACTTTTTGAAGACCAGTATGAGTTGCGGCACTTATTTCGAATATTTCGGCATCAACTTTTTTCTTGAATTCTTCTAAATTTTCTTTAGCACCGTCTAAATCCATTTTATTAGCAATGATTATTTGTGGTTTTTTTAATAGCTTAGGATTAAACTCTTCTAGTTCTTTGTTTATTAAAAGATAGTCTTCGTATGGATTTCGCATTTCACTACCAGACATATCAATAACATGAGCAATTACTTTTGTTCTTTCGATATGGCGAAGAAATTTATCTCCAAGTCCTTCTCCGTGAGATGCACCTTCTATTAATCCTGGTAAGTCAGCAACAACAAAACTTCTACCATCAGTTGACTTTGTTACACCTAAGTTTGGCGAAAGGGTTGTGAAATGATAAGCCGCTATTTTAGGTTTTGACTTTGATATTACAGAAATAATAGTACTTTTACCAACACTTGGTAGACCTACTAATCCAACGTCTGCTAGTAATTTTACTTCTACTTTTAAAGTCTTTTTTTCACCTTCTTCACCATTTTCTGAATAATCTGGTGCTGTATTAGTTTGAGTTTTAAAAGCAGTATTACCTCTACCACCACGGCCACCTCTAGCAATTACTTCTTCTTGGTCTTTTTTAGAAAGGTCTGCTAAAACTAATCCGGTTTCAAGATCTGTAACCACTGTACCTTGAGGTACTTTTATAACTAAAGGTTCAGCTCCTTTACCATTTTGATTTTTACCACGGCCATTTTCACCTTTTTTAGCTTTTAATACTTTTTGATAACGTAAATCAAGAAGTGTGTGTAGTCCTTGGTCAACTTTAAAGATTATGTCTCCACCATGGCCACCATTTCCGCCATATGGTCCGCCCTGCTCGATATATTTTTCACGACGAAATGCGGTACAACCATCGCCACCGTTACCAGCTTCTACTTTTATTTCTACTTCATCTACAAACATATTGATGCCTCCCTTTTTTCATTTTTTAGTATAGCAAATTTACGCAAAAATATCTAGGAGAACAAAAGACAAATTTCAATTTATAAAATTTCAATTTGTCGTTTTTTGGTCGTCACCGATCAAATTTCCTACTTCACAGATAGAGTAACCTCTATTCTCCATAGGCTTAAATTCCGATAGTCGCTACCGTACTAATTATTTTATTAATATTTCTTTAACTATTTTGACAATGTATTCTTAATCCTTCAAACATAATATTTATACTTGCATTTATA
>CAVAJX010000097.1:0-4951 GCA_963589235.1 bacterium
CTATTTACAACAAAAAATAGACATTTTTAAACTTTGTAACTGAAAAAGTCGGGAACGGAAATAAAGTAAGAGCTTATGATAAAGAAAGATGTATTTGTGATATCATAAGATCGAAAGGAAGAATGGACTTAGAACAAGTTAAAAAGACAATTAAGCAATATATGCAATGTAAAGATAAGGAAATGGTAAAACTATCTGAGTATTCAAAAAAGATGGGAATAAACAAAAAAGTAATGAAAATGGTAGAGGAATATTATGAGTAATTATGTACAAGCTGTTAAAGATAAATTAAAAATTATTTCAAGAGAGAAAAATGTAGATTTTAATTCTGTTATGAGATTTTATATGTACGATAGATTTATTGAACGTTTATCAAAAAGTAAATATAAAGATAATTTTATATTAAAAGGTGGCTTCTATTTAAGCAAATTGTTTGGACTTGATAATAAAAGTACTACTATGGATATAGATACTGCAATAAGAAAGACAGAATTTACTGAAGAAAACCTTGTTAAAATGATAAATGAAATTATTAATATTGACGTAGGAGATAATGTAAAATTTAAGATTGAAAAAAGTGAACCTATTCGAGATGATGATGAATATGGTGGATTAAGAATTACTATTAATTTTATGCTTGAAAATATTAAAGACAAATTTCATATTGATTTGGCAACTGGAGATCCAATATATCCAAGACCAGATAATTGTAGATATGAATCTTTAATAGGAGATGAAGTTTATAAGGTTTGGTCATACAATCTCGAAACAATTCTTGCTGAGAAAATAGAAACAATTCTTAGCAAACTTGAAATAAGTAGTAGAATGAAAGATTATTACGATATTTACTTAATATACAAATTTAAGTTTGATAAGATAAATAAAGAAAAGTTTAGAGATGCTGTTGAAAAAACTTTTAGAAAAAGAGGATTTTATGCTGATTTAATAACAAATTTTAATATCATAAAAGGAAGCAATGTTTTAAAAGATAAATGGATTAGCTACTCTAGAAAAAATAGTTATGCTAGAGATGTTGAGTTTGAAGAAACATTAAAATGTCTAGAACAATTTATTGATATAATTATTCCAGTAGTTGTTTAATAAATAGTAATGTTTGTTATACATAGCAAAGTGCATAAGTAAAATATGGTAATAGATTTATTTTAACTAATAAAGAACCTAGAAGTAAAAAATCTAGGTTTTTAATTTTTAGATAATTTATTTTCAAAGTGCAAACAAATGATTTTAAAGTGCAAAATTTGCACTTTAAAATTGTATTTTTCCTTAAAAAATGGTATACTATTAATAGTTGGGAGGAATTATTATGACTCAAAAAAATTGGGATTTAGAATTAGCCAATTATATAAAAGTCGGAGAGCCAGATGAAGTTGAAAAAGCTAAAGCTTGGGGAACTGCAATTGGCTTACAAGAAGTGGATGGTTTAAAACCTTCTAAATATTTAATAGATACTGCAAAAGAGCATATTGAAGGAAATATTAATATAGAAGATGTAGAAAATAGAATCAACCAGTACTATAAAGTTTTGGATAAAAGAAAAAGTGAAGAAGTAGAAAATACAGAAGAAGCAGATAAAGTTTCTGTAAGAACAACAGAAATATTAAGTGATAAATCATTTAATTTTAATCCTACTGAATTAATAAGCATACATCAAAGATTATTTTCTGGTGTATATAAACATGCTGGAAAAATAAGAGATTACAATATTGAAAAAGAAGAGTGGGTATTAAAAGGAGATACAGTTATATATGCATCATATGAAACTATTATGGACTCGTTGCAATATGATTTTGAACAAGAAAAAAACTTTTCATATAAAGATTTATCATTAGAAGAGTCAATTAAACATTTGTGTCGTTTTACTTCAAATATTTGGCAAGTGCATCCGTTCTGTGAAGGTAATACAAGAACAACAGCAGTATTTATTATTAAGTATTTAAGAACCTTTGGTTTTGCTATTAATGATGACGTATTTGCTAAACATTCTTGGTATTTTAGAAATTCATTAGTAAGAGCTAATTACAAAAAATTTGATAGTAATATTTTTGAAGATATTTCATTTCTAGAAAAATTCTTTTATAATTTATTAACGGATTCTAAATATGAATTAAAAAATAGATATGCACATATTGATTATGGCCAAAGTGCAAATCAAATTGATTCAAAGTGCAATAATTGCACTTTAGAAGAACAAGCAATTATAAATATTATTAAAAGTAATCCAATGATTAAACAAGAAGAAATTGCTAATATGATTAATAGATCATTAAGAACAGTTAAAACAAGAATGAATGAAATGCAAGAAAAAGGACTTATTGCTAGAAAAAATGGAAAACGAAACGGTGAATGGATAATTTTATAAAGATAATTTAGAGTCAAAATAAAGACTCTTTTTATTATAATAATTTTTGGGAACGAATTGGCGTTTTAACAAATTTCTCGGGAACATATTGGTAACACTGACATAGAACAAGATAGGTAAAATAGGGCATTTTACGATAAGTTTAGCAAAATATAAATACCAAATAATGCAAAATATGATTAAAAATCAAGCATTTTATTTCCCCCTGGGTGTGGACCATATGCTAAATGTTAATTTTCACAACTCAACGCCACCTACATTCACACAATTATATATTTTCTGTGAGTTTTTTGGAAAATAAAAGGGTATTAGCGATATAATAGGCAACTACTTCTGGAATAATATAACTCTCTATATATTCATCATAATTATCAATAAATGGTTTTAATACTTTTTCAAATTCTTCATCAGAAATATCTTCTACGTTTTTCCTTATCAATTTAACACCTCCATAAATTGTTCTATTTATCACTTAAAATTTAAAATTAATCAAGTTAATAGGTATAATTATGATAATTTAAGTGGCAAATAATAGCAAAATATCAAAAATTGATGATTTATGTGGTAAAATAAAATATGTAAGAGAGGTAGATATAATGGAAAAATCGATTCAAAGTAAAATAGATGCTGTTTGGAATACATTTTTTGCAGGTGGTGTTGCTAATCCATTGACAGTAATTGAACAAATAACATATTTATTATTTATGAAGGCATTAGATGAAATAGAAACTAATAACGAGAAAACAGAGCAGCTTTTAGGTGTTAAATTTGATAGAATATTTGATGAAGGACACCAAGATTGCAGATGGAGTAAATTTAAAAATATGTCTGCTCCAGAAATGTTTAAAACTGTTTCTACAAGATCTTTTCCTTTTATTAAAGGTTTACAACCAAGTAAAGATTCAGCATTTTCAAGATATATGGAAAGTGCAATATTTGTAGTGCCAACTCCATTAGTACTTGAAAAAGTTGTAACGCAAATGGATTCTATTCCAATGAAAAATAGAGATACAAAAGGTGACGTATATGAGTATATGTTATCTAAAATTTCAACTTCTGGTGATTTAGGACAATTTAGAACTCCTAGACATATTATCAAAATGATGGTTGAGTTAATTAAACCCACTCCAAATGATACAATATGTGATCCCGCGTGTGGTTCTGGTGGATTTTTAGTAGAAGCAGGAGAATATTTAAGAGAAGAACATAAAGATCTATTTAATAGCGAAAGTTTAAAACATCATTATAATAATGATATGTTCTATGGATTTGATACCGATGCAACAATGCTAAGAATTGGTGCAATGAACATGATGCTTCATGGAATTGATAATCCAAATATTGAATATAAGGATTCAGTATCAGAAGACAATAAAGATATGGATAAATATTCAGTTATTTTAGCTAATCCTCCATTTAAAGGAACGATAGATACTGAAAGAACAGCACCAACCTTATTAAAAGTTTGTAATACGAAAAAGACAGAATTATTATTTCTAGCATTATTTTTAAGAACATTAAAAATAGGAGGTAGATGTGCATGCATAGTTCCAGATGGAGTTTTATTTGGAAGCAGTAATGCTCATAAATCTATTAGAAAAGAGATTGTTGAGAAAAATAAGTTAGAAGCAATTATATCTATGCCAAGTGGAGTATTTCAACCTTATGCTGGTGTTTCAACAGCCGTAATGATATTTACAAAAACAACAACAGGTGGTACAGATAATGTATGGTTTTATGACATGACAGCTGATGGATTTAGTTTAGATGCGAAGAGAACTAAAATTGCTGAAAATGATATACCTGATATCATAGAAAGATATAATAATCTAGATAAAGAA
Source organism: bacterium (assembly GCA_963589235.1). Taxonomy (GTDB): domain Bacteria; phylum Bacillota_I; class Bacilli_A; order RF39; family UBA660; genus CAG-877. The sequence continues at coordinate 4,222 of CAVAJX010000097.1, forward strand.
AAAGGCAGATCTAGAACTGATAAATCATTCTTTGTAACAAAAGAAGAAATAGAAGCAAATGATTATGACTTATCAATTAATAAATATAAAGAAATTGTTCAAGAAAAAATAGAATATGAAAATCCTAAAGTTATATTAAAACAAATAATGGATATGGAAGAAGAATTCCAAAAGCAACTAAAAGAGCTAGAGGAGTTGTTATGATGAAACTTTTAAATATATGTTCAATTGGAGGAACCTCAGTAAAAAAATTTAACGGTCAAAAGAAATATATAGCAACAGGGGATATTATAAATAATGAAATTGTTTCTTTTGAATATGTGGATTTTGATTCTAAACCATCTAGAGCAAATGTTGTGATAAATAAAAATGATGTATTATTTGCTAAAATGATGGATACTGTAAAAGTTTTAAAAGCTAATGACAAGAATACAAGAAATATTTATTCTACAGGATTTTATTGTATTACTCCAAATAAAGATGTTTTACAAGACTATTTATATTTATATTTTAATTCTGATACTTTTAATTTACAAAAAAATAAGAATTGTTCTGGTGCAACACAAAAAGCAATTAATAATGATGGATTAAAAAAAATCGAGATTAAACAAATTCCTTCTATAGAAGATCAAAAGATGATTGTTAAAAAATTAAATGCTATTGATAAATTGATAAAAATTAAAAATTCAGAAATAGACCAATTAAATCAATTAATCAAATCTCAGTTTGT
>CAVAJX010000098.1:0-14252 GCA_963589235.1 bacterium
TTATAAATTTTACCTATTTTTAATAAAACAAATTTATTTACTCTTTTTTACTGTATAAAAGTTCTTTTTTTACAAAAAACATCATAATCTTTACTGTATAAGGAGAATGTATATGGATAAACAAGAAATAATAAAAAATATTGCGAAAAGAACAAATGGAGATATCTACTTAGGTGTCGTTGGTGCCGTAAGAACTGGTAAATCAACTTTTATAAAGCGTATGGTAGAAACATTAATTGTTCCAAATATTGAAGATGAATACGAAAGAAAAAGAGCCTTAGACGAAATTCCCCAAAGTGCTGCCGGTAAAACAATTATGACTACTGAGCCAAAGTTTGTTCCTAATAATGCTGCCAATATTAAAATAGATGACTTTACATGTAATATTAGATTAATAGACTGCGTTGGATACATGATTGATAAAGCTCAAGGAGCAACAGATGAAAATGGACCTAGAATGGTAAAAACTCCATGGTATACAGAAGAAATACCTTTTGTAGAAGCTGCTGAAATAGGAACTGAAAAAGTTATAAAAGACCATTCTACAATTGGTATCGTTGTAACAACAGATGGCTCTATCGGTGAATTTGAAAGAAATGACTACGTAGAAGCTGAATCAAGAGTAATAGAAGAATTAAAAAATATAGGTAAACCATTCATAATAGTTCTAAATACAACTCATCCAACTCTTCCAGAAACAGAAAAATTAGCTGACAAGTTAAAAGAAGAATACAATGTTCCAGTCCTACCAATTAGTGTAGAAGCTATGAACGAAAAAGACATGTATAACATCTTAAAAGAAGCATTATATGAATTCCCAGTCATAGAAGTAAAAGTAAATATGCCTGAATGGATTGCAATATTAAACCCTGAACATGAAGTTAAGAAAAGCTACATTGAATCAATAAAAGAAAGTGTTGTTGAAATAGATAAATTAAGAGATATAGACAACATAATAAGTCATTTTCTAACTAATCCTATGATCGAAAAAAGTTATTTATCAGACGTTGATCCTTCAACTGGAATAATTACTGTAAATCTAACTGCCAATGCCGAACTTTATAATAAAACATTGACAGATATCATTAAAATAGACGTAAAAAATAAAGCCGACTTATTATCATTATTCCAAGACTATAACATTGCTAAAAAAGAGTATGATCAAATAAAATATGCTTTAAAAATGGTCAAACAAACCGGTTACGGTGTCGCAACTCCATCTATTGAAGATATGAAGTTAGATAAACCAGAAATAATAAAACAAGGACCAAGATATGGTGTTAAACTAAAAGCCGTTGCGCCATCAATTCATATGATAAGAGTCGACGTTGAATCAACCTTTGAACCAATAATTGGTAGTGAAGTTCAATGTAAAGAACTAATAGATTATCTAATGAAAGATCATGATAATAATCCAAATGAAATATGGAAAAGTGAAATCTTTGGTAGAAGTCTAGACTCAATAGTTCAAGAAGGTATTCAGTCAAAAATAAGTCTAATGCCAGATAATATCCGCTTTAAACTTCAAACTACTTTAACAAAAGTTGTAAATAAAGGATCAAATAACATGATCGCAATAGTAATTTAAAGAATCCATAGAGATTCTTTTTTATACTAAAATGCTGCCATTTAACATTTTAGAAACATCATCACCATAAATAAACTTTCCAAATTCAATAACTCTATCAACTAAAACATCACTAGCTAAACAATAATATTTATTATTAAAATATCTAACATTATCAACAGTCTCTATAACAAAATAGTCATCTGTTTCAAAATAAAAAGTATCATCATAAAAAATCAATATTCTTAAATCTAATGAATTAGAATATTCTATATCATCTATTTTATATATATCTATAAACAGTCCAATATCCTCTCCTACATGAACTTTAACCTTATAAAAACCTTTCATATTAAGTTTACTCTTATACTTTATAATTACATCTTTAACCTGTTTAACCAAGTCCTCTTTTTCCAAACTATAGACATTATATATATTAAGGAAAATAAAAATATTATTAGAATTCATTTCAATATGCAAAGATATCACCTAGTAATAATATATGAAAAAGACTCAGTAAGTTTACTTAACCTACTAAGTCTTCTATTTTTTTCAAAACTTCTTTTACACCAAGTCTAGTCACACTAGAGAATACTACCAAGTCATCACCAACAACTAAATCTAAAGTATCAAGTATTACTTTAAGATTTTTTTCTTTCTTACTACCGCCTACTTTATCAGCCTTAGTCGCAATAACTGTAACTGGTAAATTATAATACTTTAAAAAATTATACATAAGTAAATCATCTTCTGTAGGCTTCATTCTAAAGTCTATCAACATAAATACTCTTTTTAAAGTATCTCTTTTTTCTAAATACTCCTCTATCATCATTCCAAATTTAGCTTGTGTCTTTTTATCAGTTGCTGCATATCCATAACCTGGAACATCAATTAAATAGAATTTATCATTTACTTTATAAAAATTAAGAGTTTGAGTCTTACCAGGTTTAGAAGAAGTATGTGCTAAATTCTTTCTAGAAAGTATTGAATTTATAAAACTACTTTTACCAACATTACTACGACCAACTAGTAAAAACTCAGCCTTTCCATCTTCTGGATATTGACTTCTCCTAGTCGCAATAATATCCAAATTTGCCTCTTTAATCACCATTTTCTAACGTCTCCTCTTTACTATTATATTCAGCTAAGAACTTATCTAAGTCATTCATTAATTCCATAGCCTCATCAAATGTCTTTAATTTAACACCAGAAGCTTGTTTATGTCCACCACCATGATACTTCTCAGCTATATGATTTATTCCTGGACCACGAGATCTAATAGAAACTCTAATCTGATCATTTTTTAAATCCTCAGTAATAGTAGCCCAAACCAAAACTTCATTGATAAAGTTAAAATTATTAACCAAGTTACCAGCAGAAGCACTATCAACACCAAACTCATTAATAATTTCATCTGTTATTTTAATATACCCTAGTTTATTTTCTGTAACAGTCATATTAAGTGATATATATCCTTCTAATCTAACTTCATTCAAAGGTCTAGAATAAAGCTGTTGATACAATGGAGAAATATCAAACTTATACTCATCTAAATATTCAGAAACTAAATTAAATGTTTCTGCCGTACAACTACTAAATAAGAAACGATTAGAATCAGATACAAGTCCCATAAATAATACTTCAGCTATTTCTTTATTGCATTTTAATCCTGTATTTTTTATTAATTTCATAATAACTTCACAAGCAGATGTTGCTGTATCTTCAATTAATTCTAAATCACAAAACTTTTCAATAAAAGGATGATGATCAATTTTAATAGCGCAATCAAAATCATCTACATTAGGTCCATCAACACGTCTTCTATCAGGTGTATCAGTAACTATAAGTAAAGCATTATTAAACTTCTCTAACTTATCTAACTTTCCTAAAAAAGTAAACTTTGCACTACCAGTACCAACTGCAATTACCTTCTTCTCTGGAAAAGTAAGTTTAATTGAATCCCTAAGAGCTATTTGACTAGCCATAGCATCAGGATCAACACCTATATGCCTAGCAATTACAATTGTATTATATTTTTTTATTTCCTTAAATATTTTCTTATACATTACACATTTCCTATCTATTTATTAAATTATAAGTATCTTTAGCAATAACAGTTTCCTCATCAACTGGAACAACATATACTAAAATTTTAGATTTTTTACTACTAATCTTCTCTACGGAATTAGATAACTCTGATATATTACTATCAATTTCTACTCCTAAACAAGATAATCTATTACAAATTTCTTTAAGTATATCAAAATTATTAACTAAAACATCAGAAGTAAAAGTAATAATATCAGCACCATTTAATAAAACATAATATTGTGCAATATAATCAACTATTCTTCTAATAAACTTATCTATCGCAACACTTGCTTTATGATTACCAGAATTACTTTCTCTAACAATATCATTTATATTATCAGATACTTCACTCATTCCAAATAATCCTGATCTATTATTTAAATCATCTATAACTTCAGAAGCATTTTTACCTTCACGTTCCATTATATATGGAATTATAGAAGTATCAACATCACCAGACTTAGTACTCATTATTAAACCAGATAAAGGTGTAAATCCCATCGAATTATCAACACATTTACCATTCTTAATAGCTGATATAGAACCAGTCATATCATTAATACGACAACTTATTAATTTATACTCATCACTACCAATGATTTTCCCTACTTCTTTAGAAACATACTTGTGACTTATTGCGTGAAATCCATATTTTCTTAAACCATATTCACTATACCAAGAATAAGGAACCGGATACAAATAAGTACTCTCTTCCATATCAGTAGCAAAAGAAGTATCGAAAAATGCAGCTTGCATAGTATCTGGCATAGCTCTTTTAAAAGATTTAATAGCAATAACACTACTATTATCATACATTGGAAATTCATCTTTTAATTTTTCTAATTTTTCCATTGCATTTTCACCAAGTAAAAAACCATTATCAAATAAATCTTTACCATGAATTACTTTATGACCAACAGCATTTATCTCAAATGAAGACTTAATGATATCCAAACTAATTAATTTATCTAATAAAATATTCGCAACATCATCAAAACTAGCACACTCAACTTCTTGTACAAACTTTTCATCATTATACATAATTGAACAAGTACTACCTTCCATACCTATTCTTTCAAATAACCCTTTTGCTAATAAAGAATTACTATCTATATCAAATAAACAAAATTTTAAATAATCACTAACTGCATTAATAGATAGAATTTTCATAAAAAGTACCTCATTTCTAAATCTATTAATATTATACTACACCATATCAAAAATTACAAAACAAAAGATAGACCCGTAGATCTATCTTTTAAGCTATAAATTATTTAACTTATTTATTTATTATAGCTTCCAGAAATTTGGTTTAAACCGTTTTGTACTAAACGTCTAGTGATTTCACCACCAACTGAACCATTTGCACGGCTAGTAGCATCAGCACCTAATTTTACACCAAATTCGTTAGCTATTTCATATTTCATTTTATCAATAGCTTCTTTAGCACCTGGAACTCTCATTTTCATAGAAGAATTCTTTGTATTATTCATTGTTTCACCTCCTATACACTAATAGGTTGCGAAATTTTTTACAAATAATACATATTTTTCATTGGAAATTTATAACAATTTTTCAAACTCTTCTTCAACTTTATCAGAAACTTTAATTGTTGTTATAGTATCAACAGCTTCATTAATCATATTTTCATAATCAAACTTATTTTCTTCTTTTATAGAAACATCTATTCTAGGATTAATAACAGGATGAGCTGGTACAAAAACAGTACAACAGTCTTCAAATGGTAAAATGCTAGTTTCATATGTATCTATTTTTTTAGCAATATCAATTATTTCTAATTTATCCAAACAAGCAACTGGTCTAATAACAGGAACATTAGTAACACTATTAATAACAGACATACTTGTTAATGTTTGACTAGCAACTTGCCCAACACTTTCTCCATTAATTATTACATAACCATTATGACTCTTAACAATCCTTTCCATAATACGATACATCATTCTACGCATAATAGTAATACAATAATCAGCTCTACAATTTTTATAAATTGCTTCTTGAATAGGTGTAAAATTAACAATATGTAAATTAATATAATTAGTATAATTACTAAGTTTTTTAGTAAGAGTAATAACTTTATTTCTCGCTTCTAAACTAGTATGAGGAATAGCTTCAAAATAAACAGCTTCTAATTTTATACCTCTCTTCATTGCTAAATATCCAGCAACAGGAGAATCAATTCCACCAGATAACATTAACATACCTTTAGGTTGAGTACCAACTGGATATCCACCAGCACCAGAGTAACTATTTAAATAAATATAAGAATGTTTTTCCCTAATTTCAACTTGAACTAAAACCTCAGGATTATGAACATCTACTTTAATATCATTTATATTTTTAAGAATTACTCCACCTAATTTTTTACTAAATTCCACACTATCTAATGGAAAAGCTTTAAAACTTCTCTTAGTTTCCACTTTAAAACTAGAAAAAGATATATTTTTTAAAATTTCCACAGCTTTATTACAAATATCCTCAGTATTAGTATCAACAATATAAGCAATATGATACATATGAATACCAAAGATACCATCAATACATTTCTTTATATCATCAAGTTCACTATCTTTAAATTCAATATACATTCTAGCTCTATCCTTACTAATTTTAACATCATATTTAGATAACTTATTTCTAACATTATTATACAAAGTATTAATAAAGAAATTTCTATTTCCTTTTTTAGTACTAAGTTCACCATATTTAATTAATATAACTCGATCCATTTACATCACCAGCGCTATTTTATCACAAAAGACCATAAAAAAACAAGAACTAACGTTCCTGTTAATAACCTTCACTATTAAATAACTTTTTAGAAATATCATTATCTATTAAAGAAATAGTTCTAATTGCTATATCTAATGACTTTTTATAATCTCCCATAAAGAATTTATCTCTTGCATCATTAAGTCCAGCATCTACTTCTTCATAATCACGATATCTATTTCCATACACAATAGCAATCTCAGCACATTGTGCCATTCTAATCATTTCATTAGTAGTATTATATAGTTTTAAAACTAAATCCCTTGCTGTATCAACTCTTGTATTTAAAGTTTTAATAACAATAGGTTTTTTCTCCAATTCTTTAATAACTTCATATATTGCTTCATTTGCTTCTGATAATTGTACAAAATAATTATCTGTAATAACTGGCAATTTATAAGTTCTCATTCTATATTTACATTGTTTTAAGAATTCTTGAATTTCATTTAATTGCTCTCTAGCTCTAACTTCATCATCATACATATTACCAAGTGATTTTAAAGACTTATCTAACTCTTCTTCCATATTTTTTAAACGTACAGTTAAATCTTCTATCTCTTTATTTAACATAGTATAAGGTGTAGAATTAGCCGTCACTTTAGCAATTAATTTCTTATAATCATCATTAATTACAACTAAACTCTTATTAACTTTATGAATTATATCAACATCTTCATCATTTAAATCATATAAGTTTTTAATATCATCAAGTTGTAAATACACATCATTTACTAATTTATTTGTCTTCTCAATTTTCTTAGAAAAATCACTTTCTACTTCTTCATATACTTTTCTAGCTAATCTTTCTTTTTCAAAATCAATAAATAATGAATCTAAGTATTCTAACATAGTTTTTAAATCAAACATACACCCTTCAAGATTTAAAACATTTACTTTATCTAAAATACCATCTACATTTTTCTTAATTTCATCTAAGTTATAATCAATATTTAAATAATCTAAAGGATATCCTTGACTAACTAATTCATCATAATTATCTTTAACTTCTTTTAATCTCTTAGGAATAATTTGATTAGCCATTAGTAAAACATCTGGAACTTCTTTGACTATAATATCGATATGTTCTATCATTGTATCCAATGCTTTAACAACATGAACAACTTCTGCATAATCATTATCTTCCATTACTTTTTCAAAGTCTAAAAATCTTCTTTCGATATTCTCTAGCTGCAAAGTAATAGGTTCTTGCATTTGTTCATATAATTGTTTATGATCTTGAAATTCTTTATTAAGAACTCTATATTTTGTTTTTAATTTTGTAACTATAGCTCTATATTTTTCTTCACTCAAAGTAATATCTTTAATTTCTTCTAATAAATTATCAGCAGCTTCTCTAACTTTATAGATTTCCATTTCTATTTTAGCCATAGAATAACTACAAGACTTATAATCTCTTTTATCAACATAAATATCTAAGTCTATTAACATATCATCAATTAATGTTAATCTATTTTCTTTAAGAGAAATAAACTCATCATGCCATTTATTATATTTTTCTTCCATCTTATCATTCTTGATAATTGGCTCTACTTTAGATAATTCTAAAAGAACAGGAGTTGACGCAACTATATTTCTTTGCTTTTCTAGTTCTTTAATTTTATCTCGATAATACTTCATTTCAAATTGTTTAATAAAGTGAAGAATAATAATAACAATAACAAGCGCAATAACAACAGCTGAACCGATAATTAAATATTGTCCTTGCATATCCTCACCTCTTATTCTAGTATAAGAATATTTTAACACAAGAATACACTTTTTATCTACATTTTTATAAAAGATTTGTCGAAAAACAAAAGTATACATAACTATAAATTATTAGAAAATATAACTTTTATCTTGTAAAACAAAAGAAATTCATTGACATATCAACAAATTTACCCTATAATTATAAATGCAAATTTACTTGAAACAGCAGATTTAGAATATTTTAAAGTGTTTTTCATATAGTGTTTAGTAACTATTGCTGTTTATGCGAAAAAAAAGAAAAACTCCCTAAGGTATGACTAAATCATTTCAATAAGTTGCGAAAATATGAAAGGAGATATATTATGGCAAGATACACAGGTTCTAGTTATAAGCAAGCTCGTCGTGTTGGTTTCTCTATTACAGAAACTGGTAAAGAATTAGCTAAGCGTCCATATGGTCCAGGACAACATGGAAAAGATCGTAAAGGTAAATTATCTGATTACGGTGTACAATTAAAAGAAAAACAAAAAGTACGTTTCATGTATGGATTAAACGAAAGACAATTCAGAAAAACATTTGATGAAGCTGCTAAATTACAAGGAATTCATGGTACAAACTTCTTAAGATTACTTGAATCACGTTTAGATAACTTAGTTTATCGTGCAGGTTTTGCTTCTACTCGTCGTGGAGCTAGACAACTTGTTAACCATGGACATGTTACTGTTAATGGTAAGAAAGTTGATATTCCTTCATACAGAGTTAAAGTTGGAGATGTTATTTCTTTAAAAGAAGACGACAAAAACTTAAAAGTTGTTGAAGAAGCATTATCAAAAATCTCAAAACGTGTTGATTTCATTACTTATGATGAAAACAAGAAAGAAGCTACTTTTGTAAGATTACCTGAAAGAAATGAACTTAATGCTGATATCAATGAAGCATTAATCGTTGAATTCTACAACAAGTAAAAATAAAACAAAGAAAACGCAAATTTTTGCGTTTTTTATTTTTCTATAAAATCTTCTTCATTAACCTCTATCGTCTCACAAAAACAATTATCAATTTTAAAATTCAACAAATTACCATTTAAATCTGTTTTCTTAAGAATATGATGCATTGCCCTAACCGGAGCCCCATGAGATACAATTAAAATATCCTTACCTGGATTTTTATTAATTACATAAGTTAAAAAGTCTCTACACCTAGAAAATATATCTTGAATCTTTTCAACTCCAAACTCACCATAGTTTAAATTATAATCCCAAAACTTTTTAGAATCATATAAATCTCTAGGTTTACCTTCTAACTCACCAAGAGTTCTTTCAATAATCCGTTTATCAGGAACAGTCTCAACTCTTTCGCCTATAAGAATAATAGCCGTTTCAACAGTCCTTATTAAAGGAGACATATAACAAACATCAAAATGTTGATTCATTAACTCATCTCTTAATTTTCTACATTGTCTTCTACCAGTATCATTTAAATAATTATTAGAAAGTCCTTGCATTATCCCATCATAATTAAAATCTGTCTGTCCATGTCTCACCAGTGTAATTTTCATCCTTGAACCTCCAATACTTTTAAAGCATCACTATATACAATGAACTTACTTAAATAACTGCCATCTTCATATGAAGAGTATCCAACAACACAATAATTATTATCAACAACTTTAATATCTGTAAAATGATCATCTCTTTGAGCACCATAAGTCTCTAATTTTATATTAGATAAATCACTCTTATATTTACCAATTAAACCATTATATAACAAATTATTATTGTTAGCTTCTTCAGTACTTGTATAAGAAAGAACTTCATTTCCAACAACAACAAGATTACCATTACTATCTTTAATAACACGATTAAATCTTTCAACACCATTATTATCATAAGTAACTTCATCTAAATAATTACATTCAAAATCATATTTAATTAATAAAGCATCTACGATAGAATTATTTTTATCATCAACATACTTTTTTGCACCAGTCGCAACAATACCATCATCTACTGCCACTAAACTTGTTAACCCTAAACTATCAGTATATTCATATCCAGAAGACTTAATTAAATTACCATTCATATCATATCGATTAATTAAACCAACACGAGAAGCATCCCTACCAACAACATAAATAGAATTATTAACACTAATTACATCATTAAAAATTGCTGCCTTATTGTCACCATAATTACTCTTCCAAACAACATTACCTACTTTATCATATTTAATTAAATAGGCACCACCTGAATTAGAAAGACCAAGTGTCATCTTTTCATAAATACTTTGACCAGCAACCAAGTATCCATCATCCAAAACATAAACACTAACAAACTTTGAATCATCTAATACTTTAAAACTCTTATCAAATAAAACCTTACCAGTCTTATCATATTTAACAATAATTGCCTCTCTTATACCTTTTTCATGTTCACTATCATCAGCCTCATAACTACCAACCGCAATAAAATCAGTATCGTCTACCGCTACATCAAAAAAAGCACTATTAAAACCTTTGTTATATAAAACTTCAAAAACCTTCTCTTTCTTAGAATTATACTTCGCAATTTTAGCCTTTTCATAATGCATATCATTATTATTGTTACTTCCAACAACTACATATCCATCAGAAACAGTACTATCCATTGCGTTAATCGCATCAAAATAAATAGATTTTTTCTCTTTAAAGAAACTAATATATGTCAGATAAAATAATTCCAAAATTAAAATAACTAAACATACCATAAATACAATTTTCAAAATTTTTAAAATTCTCTTATCCATACATCAGCCTCCCAATATAATAATAACAAAAAGAAAAAGTTTTTTCCACAAAGAAAAAGAAAATATACTAAATTATATTTCCTTTTCTGTAAATATTTACTCATAAACTCCAATAAAGTATTTTTTCTTACCACGTCTAATAACAATATATTTATTATCGATACATAAATCCTTTGTAAGTACAAAATCTAAATCAGTTACTTTTTCACCATTTAAAGTAATTGATCCATTCCCAACAAATTCTCTTGCTTCTCTCTTACTAGAACAAGAGTCAGAAGTAACAAGTAAATCAACAATATTTAAATCTTCTTTAACTGTAAATACATCTATTCCCTTAAATGCAACTTCTACATCTCTAGAAGTAAATGATTTAATATCTCCATTAAATAAAGATTCACTTATTTTAACTGCGTTATTATAACTTTCTTCACCATGTAAATCTGCAATAATACATTGAGCCAATTTCTTTTGAGCGATTCTCTTCTCAGGAGAAGCTTTATGTTCTTCCATTACAGAATCAATTTCCTCAGGTGTTAAGAATGTAAATACTTTTAAGTATTCATAAACCTTAGAGTCATCAGTATTTATTAAGTATTGATATAATTCATATGAAGATGTTTTATTCTCATCTAGCCATAAAGCATTACCTTCACTCTTACCAAATTTTTTACCAGTTGAATCAAGAATTAATGGCATTGTAAATCCATAAGCTTCTTTTCCTAACTTTTTACGTATTAAATCAATACCTGTAGTTATATTTCCCCATTGATCAGATCCAGCAGCCTGCATTGTACAATTCATTTTTTCATACATATTTAAGAAGTCATAACCTTGAATTAACATATAACTAAATTCAGCATAAGTAATACCTGTATCTAATCTTCTTTGAATAATATCTTTATTTAACATATAGTTAACATTTATATATTTACCAACATCTCTTAAAAAATCTAAAAATTCATATCCTTTAAACCAGTCATAGTTATTAACAAGTTTTGCCTTACCATCAAACATCTTATCTATTTGTTCACGAATACATTGAATATTTTTTTCTAAAACTTCAATTGGTATGATTTCTCTTTCAGCAGTAGGTCTAGGATCTCCTATTCTACCAGTTGCGCCACCACATAAAATAATAGGATGGTGTCCCATAAGCATTAATCTTTTAGCCGTCATAAAAGAACTATAATGACCTAAATGTAAACTATCAGCTGTAGGATCTGTTCCTATATAAAAAGTCATTCCACCTTTATTTATTTTATCTTCAATATCATCTCCAGCTGTATCTTTAATTAAACCTCTCCATTCTAATTCTTCCCAATTTGTCATTTTCTTTCCTCCTCTAATTTTAAATCATATATTTCATCTAAATTATGTCCATAATCTAAATATATTCCTTCAACATCTCTTGTAGTAGTATCATCAAGTTCAAATCCTAGTGCACCAACAGCGTTATAAACTGCTTCTTCACTAGGTCCTTCAATTTCTAAATATGTAGGAATTAAAGGCCAACTATCAATATCTATTTCTACTCCATTAAGTAAATATTGTATTCTTCTATTTTCTTGATAACCTTTTGCTTCATACCCTAATTCTTTTAAAATTAAGTTAGTTCTTTCAAAAGAATCAACTTCAATTTCTAACTCTTGAGTACCATCTATTTCTGATGAAACTAAATTTTTAATAGTTAAAGTAGTTTTCTTACCATTAGTTCTAAGTCTTATCCATTTATTATCTACTTTTGGAATAAAATCATAAACATATCTTCTTTGTAATTCATCCCATTCAAAAGTTGCATTTAATTTATTTAGTTTTGCAACAACCTCTTCTTTATCAATATTTAATATTCTAACCTCATACTCAGTACGCATAAAAACACTCCTCTCAATAAAAAAAATTCCATCCGCCAAAGGATGAAATTTCTTCATGGTACCACCTTATTTTATGTATAATAATATACACCTCTAAAATCTTAACGCGATGAACGATTTTTCTCCTAACAATGTAATTCAAAATAGTATTCTTACTAATTTCCACCGAACTAGTACCCATAAAAAGTACTAAACATTAGCTCTCTATAAAATAAATATCTATTTCTACTAATCTGTTAATCAACAAAAATTATAAATTGATTATAACACAAAATTAGCCAGTTGCAAGAAAAAAATAAGCAAAATGCTTACTTTTTACTACCTTGTTCAAGTTTTTTCAATACATCTTTAGTTACATCTATTGCTTTTTCTCTTAATTCTTCAGCTGCATCTTGTAATACAGGAGTACCTTTTTTAACAGCTAAATCTACTAATTCTTCAGCTTTATCTTTCAAAACTAAAGACTTTTCCCGAGTTTTGCAGTTGATCACTTTTCAAATGTTAATCTAGCCCTTATTGTATAAGGGTTTTAATTTGTCAATGTTTTGCTATTTCTGTGTTGTGTATTGTTGTGTATTGTGTTATACTTGATTTGTAAGGTAGTGATTTTATGTCTTTATTTTTAAAACAAGCCAAATTCAAAAACGGTAAAACATATTTATCAATAGTTGATGGTTATCGTATTGATGGAAAAGTAAAACAAAAGGTTTATCAAAAAATTGGCTATTTAGATGACCTAGAAAAACAATTTGATAATCCAATTGAATATTATAAAAAATATGTTGAAGATTTAAAGAAACAACAAATATCAAAAATAACAACCACTTTTGATATTACTAAAGATAACACATTTGATGATGATACCTTTAATATTGGGTATGCTTATTTAAAAAGTATATTTAGAGATTTAAATATTACTGATGTTTTAAAATCTAAACAATATTCTAGTAAAATAGAATATTCATTATCTAAAGCATGTGAGCTGCTTACCTATTCAAGAATATTAAATCCTGGAAGTATCAAATATACTTATGAACATAAGAATCAATTTTTTGAACCTTTTGATGTAAGCCTTGATGATTTATATCGTTCTTTAAAACCTATGTTAGAGTGTAAAGAAGATATATTTAAAACTATATGGGATAACACAAAAGATAAATATAACAGAGATGCTTCGACTTCTTTCTATGACTGCACGAACTATTATTATGAAATTGAATATGCTGACCCTGATGTAGTTAATGAGCAAGGAGATGTTATTAAAAAAGGATTAAGAAAAAGAGGTCCTGAAAAAAATCATCGCCCTGATCCAATAGTTGAAATGGGATTACTGCTTGATAAACAAGGTTTTCCTATTTCATATAACATATTTCCTGGTAATACTAGAGAAACTGAAACATTACTCCCTGAAATCAAAAAAATAAAAAATAGACACA
>CAVAJX010000099.1:0-6069 GCA_963589235.1 bacterium
ACTGGGTAAAACGATGATTTTTTGTCTTAGCAACTGAAAAAGTCGGGTTATAACACAAAAAAAGAGAGAAATGTCTCTCTATTGTCTAAATTGGCAACAAGAACCAACTTGTACATTGCTTACAGTATTTTCCTCAGAACAAGAATAAGCTGGTCTGTAAGTATGTTTATATACATGATGATTTATAATTCTTGTATGTACTGGGCAAACATGTGGAACTTCATGTACTATTGTTCTGTGAATACATTTTTCTTGAACAGCTTCATTTATTGGACTAGAACAGCATCCAGCAGCAGCTTGTGGCATATTTTGATAACCCATCATATTAATATCAACATTCATATCGTTATCAACAACATTATTATTACCAACAACATTACTATCAAAATCGAAATTTGGCATATTCATATTTTGATCAAACATAATAAAATACCTCCTCTAATCTATCATATGATAAAAGGGATATTTAGCTACTAATAACACCCAAAAAACAATTATAAAAGACTAAAATGGTAACTTCATATTTCCATTAGACATCTGTTTCATCATTTTCTTCATTTGATCAAACTGTTGAAGTAATCTATTAACTTCTTGTACAGAAGTACCAGATCCTGAAGCAATTCTTGTTTTACGACTTGCCTTAATTATATCTGGATTTCTTCTTTCTTTAGGAGTCATAGATAAAACAATCGCTTCAATATGAGCCATTTGTTTTGGATCTATTTTTATATCATTAATTCCCATCTTTTTAGCACCAGGAATTAGTTTTAATAAGTTTTCCAATGGTCCTAATTTTTTTATTTGTTTCATAGTTGACAAAAAGTCTTCTAAGTCAAACTTACCCTGTTGCATCCTTTTCGCAGTCTTTTCAGCTTCTTTTTCATCAATAGCCTCTGTTGCCTTTTCAACTAAAGAAACTATATCACCCATACCAAGAATTCTACCAGCAGCTCTTTCTGGATCAAAGAAATCAAGACCATCTAATTTTTCAGAAACACCAATAAACTTAATTGGAACATTAGTTAAATGTCTAACAGATAAAGCAACTCCACCTTTAGTATCACCATCTAATTTAGTAAGAATTACTCCAGATAAAGGTAAAGCTTCATTAAAACCAGTAATAACATTAATAGCGTCTTGTCCCATCATAGCGTCAATTACTAAAAGTATTTCATCTGGCTCAACTGTATCTTTAATTCTAACAAGTTCATCCATTAACTCACCATCAATATGTAATCTACCAGCAGTATCAATCAATACATAATCATACCCATTTTCTTTAGCGTACTTAAAAGCATTACTAGCTATTTCAACTGGATCTTTTTTGCCTTCTTCATAAACTTCAATATTCAATTGTTTACCAAGTTGTTTTAATTGATCTATTGCAGCTGGTCTATACACATCACAAGCTACTAATAAAGGTTTCTTAGAATGTTTCTTACGTAAAAAATTAGCTAACTTAGCAATTGTCGTAGTTTTACCAGAACCTTGTAAACCAACAAGCATTAAACTAGCTGGATTACCCTTTAGATTTAAAGGCTTACTTTCGCCACCTAATAATTCAACTAATTCATCTTTTACAATTTTAACAAATAAGTCACCAGGATTAATACTACTAGCAACTTCTTCACCAAGTGCTTTTTCCTTAACAGAATTAGTAAACTCTTTAACAACTTTATAATTAACATCAGCTTCAAGTAAAGCTAATCTAATCTCTCTCATCATATCAGAAATATTATCTTCTGTTATTTTTCCATAACCTTTTACTTTATGTAAAACGTTTTGTAATCTGTCACCTAAACTTTCAAACATAAATATCACCAATACTATTATAAATAATTTTAAAAGCTTTTGTCAAAAAAAATAAAGATATAGACAAACTATATCCTTATTCGACAATATTAATTAATGGAATACCATTATCTGTAGTAGGTACCATTGATGAATTATTATTAGGTGTATTCATATTTTGATTTTGTACAAAATTATTATTGTTATTATTAGCAGGCCCCGGCCCCATTTGACTAAAATTATCACTCATATTTGAATTATTTCCAAAATTATCAGCTGGTCCTATCTGACTAAAACCATCACTCATATTTGAATTTGAATTATTTTCAAAGCCAAAATTACTACCTAAATTATTACTAATATTATTTTCAGTCGGTGGCGCAATTCTTACACTACCATAATCATCTTTATTATTTTCAAGTTGTACTGTTGGACTAACTGTGCTATTATTAGAAACCATATCCAAAGTACTAGGAACACTTAAAAATTGATTAGGATCAAAACTAGATTCATTATTACTTGGCTGACTTGGTGTCGAAAAATCAGGTAATGCGGATTGAACCATACTATTATCAAGTGAATAGCCAGCTATAGTAGGAACTGAATTATTACTGTTCATATTCATATTAGTATTAGTATTATTAATCATATTATCAGTCATATTAGTACTAGGAGCATTTAAATTCATCATATTATTTTGATTAAAATTATTGTTTTCCTGTACTGGATTATTATTACTACTTGGTTGTTCTACACTTGTAGGATTAGAAACAGGAGGAACAGTAGGAATTGTTAAAGTACTTTCTTTTTCCTCTTTTACTGGCTCTTGCTCTAAAAATGGATTAACAGGTACACTATTATTTGCAAACTGATTAGGTTGTGGACTGGTAGGAACTGGTGCAACTTCTTTTACCTCATTAACTACTTCATTAACTGAAGCACTTGTATTAACACTTGCGCTACCATTTCCATTCCAAATAGTAACAACATCACAGTTACCAGACCAAGGAGCTGGATTTGGCATTTCCATTTTAACAATTAAAGGAATTCTAAAAGCCATACCAAAGCCTAAACAAGTACCAGCCTGTAAAGTCTTTTGTTTTTCAACTATTTCATCACTAATATTAGGAACCATTTTTCTAATATATTCAACATCAACTGGATGGTTCATTTTAAATATTAAGAAGTTAGAACATTGTGAAATAACAGTATCAGAAAGTTCTACTGGTCTTTGTGATATAAGCCCTAAAATAACAGCGTATTTTCTACCTTCCTTAGCAATTCTTTCAAATATATTATATCCAATTAAGAATCTATCGGTATCGTTTTGAATATATCTATGAGCCTCTTCAACAACAATATGAAAAGGTATACTTGCTCTTTCTTTTAATCCTTTTGCGAATTCAAAAATTAATCTAGAATAAATCTTTGTAATAACTTTAGCGAAATCATCATCAACATCATCTAAGTTAATATTAACAATTTGATATTTATTACCATTATTAATTAACATAGAAGATAAATAAGTCTCTAAAGAAACAAAGTCAGGATAATCAAAGAACTTAGAGTTTTGACCAACTATTAAAGCATGTAATCTTACTTTAATAGTAACTGCATCACCATAGGTATTTTCATTACGTAGCCAACCTTCACTAATCAAAGTAAAATTAAGAGCTTTCTCTAATGTATCTAGTGAATAATAAACACCTTGCTGTGGCTCATAATTATCATATTCATTCTTAATAAATGAAGAAACATACTCAGTAAGTAAAACACTTTCTGAAAATTGTCCTTGACTATCTATTAAGAAACATTCCCTAAACTTTCTAGTATACCCAACACCTTGTACAACCGCTTCCAAATTAAATTCTGGTGTAGAACAACTAGCTAAAATTGAAAATATTTCATTTCTCTTATTAGGAGATGTTTCATTAGTATATAAAATTGTCATAATAGCTTTAGCAATTAAATGGTTCTTATAATTATTAGCGTCCATATCAGTCTGTGAAAAAACTAAAGCTAATTTTAACATTCTTTCGATTATTGGTAATTGTGAATGACTTGTAGCTTGCAATAACAAAGCTAAATCACTTTCATTAAGTAAAAATACCGGTATTCTAAGTTTTTCACCTTTACCATCAACTTCATTAGTACTATAAAAACGATAATGATAATTAGAATTGATACTATTGATATCTTTAAATGCGTTATAGTACTCACCAGATGAATCAAATAAAACTATATTTGCTTTATATGGAAATAGTCTCTGATCATGAAACATATTTTGGAATAATCGTGAAATACCACAACTCTTACCAGAACCAGAGTTACCAAAAATTGCAAAATGGTTACTGAAAAAATTATTAACATCTAAGAAAACCGGATAATCATTGTAAAAAGGACTAACTCCAAGACGTAAATATCCTTGAGCATCTGTACCACAAATCATTGGGATTTCATTTTGTTCAATAACTCGAATCTTAGCATCTAAAGAAGGTTTACGTATAACACCACCTAATAATCTGCCATTAACAATTTCACCTAAAAATCTAACTCTAACAAGATTTCCATCCAAGTCATCAACTTCACCAAGTATTTTTTTCATATTATCTTCAAAAATAATATGTAAATTCATTAGATTCATAGTTACGTTATATCCATCAACTAATTTAACATTAGCAGAATGATCACTAATATAAACAATTCGTTCGAACATACTAGTCCTCTCCCATCTTATTCCTTTTACCCTATATAAATTATACAAATAATTTATTAAATTTACAAGAAAAAAAAAGAAGATTACCTCTTCTTAATTAAAATAACTCCAAAATTTCATTACGTAGTTTTTCATCACTAATTTTTTGAACTAATTCTTCAGCCTTTTTAGCCTTTTTTAACAACTCCAAATTTTCTTCGTAATATTTTAATCTTTCTTCAACAATTTTTAACTGTTTATGAATAGCGTTTCTACTAACTCCATAGTTTTCTGCCATTTCTCCAAGACTTAAGTTATTAAAATAATAATTTTCAAAATAATCTCTTTGTTTATCAGTTAATAAAGAACCATAAAAGTCATACAATTCATTTAAATAAATAACTTCTTCCATATTGCCACCTACATTAAATCCTTGAATAATCCATAAATATACTTTTCAATATCAAATACTTGTAAGTCTTCTTTTCTTTCACCAAGTCCAATAAACTTAACTGGTATTCCAACTGTTTCTTTTATAGCTAAAACTATTCCACCTTTTGCGGTACCATCAAGTTTAGTAAGTACTATTCCTGTAATATTAGTAATTTCTTTAAATGCATTAGCCTGACTAATACCATTTTGACCAGTAGTAGCGTCAATTACAAGTAAAGTTTCACTAGGTCCATTTGGAACTAAATTAGAAATTACTTTGTTCATTTTTTCTAATTCTTTCATTAAATTAACTTTATTTTGAAGTCTACCAGCAGTATCAATAAGAACAACATCAAAATCCTCATCTATTGCCTTCTGTACACCATCATAAACAACACTAGCCGGGTCAGAACCTTCATCTTTTCCATAAAATGAAACTCCAACTTTGTCACTCCATTCTCTAAGTTGTGTTACAGCACCCGCTCTAAAAGTATCAGCCCCAACAAGTAATACTTTATGTCCTTCATTTTTTAACTTCCATCCTACCTTAGCGATACTAGTAGTTTTACCTACTCCATTAACACCAACAAACAATATAACAGTAGGACCAGATTCATTATAATTAATCTTATTTACTAAAACACTATCATTAACATAAATAATAAATAATTCATCAACAATAATCTCTTTAAGTAATTCTGGACTATCGATTTTTTCACTATATACACGTTTCTTTAAACGATCAATAAAATCCATTACTGTATTAACTCCAATATCAGCCATTATAAGTATTTCTTCTAACTCATCAAAATACTCATCATCTACATTCTTATGTCTCTTAGTAAGCTCAGCTAATTTTGAAACAAAACCTTCACGAGATTTAGTCAAACCTTTTTCATATACTTTTACTTCTTCTTTGACTTCCTCCTTTACATTATCCTCATGTACTTCATTAGACGATTCAGTCACCAAATTATCTTTTTTCTCAACTGAAACATCATTATTTTTAAACATATTTTTAATTTTGTTAAATAATCCCATTATAATCACCTACTAAAAATTATATCAAAAAAAATGTAAAAAGAAAACACACTTGACCAGGATAAAATCACAAACTTGCAAACTTAACGGAGAGAATTAAAAATTCTCTC
>CAVAJX010000100.1:0-6367 GCA_963589235.1 bacterium
TAGAGAGAATTTTTAATTCTCTCCGTTAAGTTTGCAAGTTTGTGATTTTATCCTGCTGTTTTTGTGAAAAAATTGAAAAACAATTTGATTTATGATATCATTAATTAAAATAGGAGTAGGTGTATGGATGATAAAGTTATATTGAAAATAGAAAATTATTCAAAGTCGTATGATGGAAAAAAAATTATTAAAGATTTTGATTTAGAAGTTTATGAAGGGGAATTTATAACACTATTAGGTAGCAGTGGATCTGGCAAAACTACCATTTTAAGAGCAATATCTGGAATGGATATGAATCATGGTGGAAAAATATATATAGAAGGAAAAGATGTTACATCACTAGATCCAACGAAGAGAGAAGTAAATACAATATTTCAAAATTATGCACTATTTACAACCATGAACGTTGAAAAAAACATTGGTTTCGGTCTGAAAATGAAGAAATATCCAAAAGATAAAATCGCAAAAGAAGTTAGTAAAATGTTAAAATTAGTACATTTAGAAGGTTACGAAAAAAAAATGCCAAGCGATTTGTCAGGAGGAGAACAACAAAGAGTAGCAATCGCCAGAGCACTTATAAATAAACCTAAGGTATTACTTTTAGACGAGCCATTATCAGCACTGGATTTAAAATTAAAAAAAGAAATGCAGTTAAAACTAAAAAGATTACAAAAAAAATTAGGAACAACATTTATTTTTGTAACACACAATCAAGATGAGGCCTTAACAATGAGTGATAGAATAGTCTTATTGCATAGAGGAAAAATTGAACAAATAGATACTCCTAAAAAGATATATGAAGAACCAGCAAGCTTATATGTTGCTGACTTCATAGGAGAATCAAACATACTTAATGGTGAAATAATAAATGTCCAAGATAGTAAGGTAGAAATTAAACTAGAAAATGATGACATTATTAAATATAATGAAATTGATTATGGTTTAAATGATAAAGTAAAAATAATAATAAGACCAGAAGATATATATTTTAATGAAAAAAAAGATAACTCATTAGATATATTAGTAAAAGAATTCGTTTATGACGGATCAAATACCAAAGTAATAGTTGAGTACAATAATAAAGAATTAAGTATATTATGTAAAACAATACCAGAAAATATAACAAAAAATTTAAATACAAAAATATATTTTGACATAGTTGACATGGTAGTTTTAAAGGATAATAAACAATGAAAAAAGATAGACTTAAATACTTATTATTATTTCCAATAATTGCATATTCATTGTTGCTGATAATTTTACCATTAATATATATATTCTTTATTAGTTTTATGAAATCAGATTCATATGGGGGAATTATTTATACTTTTAATATAAATAATTATATAGAAATATTTAATATAGTTTATATCAAAGTTTTTTTGAAATCATTTATTATAGCAACAATAGCAACATTCATATGTATTTTAATAAGTTATCCATTTACCTACTTTATTTCTAGAAAAAAAGGTTATATAAAAAATGTTCTAATAACATTAGTTATGATCCCTTTTTTAACCAATTCACTTATTAGAACATATGGATGGATTATATTATTAAGAAAACATGGTTTAATAAATGAAACTCTTTTATCATTTGAATTAATAAAAACACCATTCAATTTAATGTACAACAACTTGGGCATAATTATTGGTATGGTATACACCCTTTTACCATTTATGATATTACCATTGTACAGCTCAATGGAAAAAATAAATCCTAAAGTAATTGACGCCGCAAGTGACCTAGGAGCTAATAAGATAAAAACATTTTTCAAAATAATAATTCCATATACAAAAACTGGATTATTTAATGGCATTATAATGGTATTTATTCCATGCCTTGGATATTTCTTTATTTCTGACCTACTAGGTGGTGGAAGACTAATGATATTAGGAAATTTAATTAAAAATCAATTCCTAACAGCAAGAAATTGGCCTTTTGGAGCAGCAATATCTATAGCGATGCTAATAGTTTCATATATCCTTGTAAAAATATATAAACGTCTCGGTGGTAACATGGATGACCTAGGAGGTATGTAATGAAAAAAAGAAATTTTCTTAAAAACCTATATATATTTTTAGTTTTCTTATTTCTATTTTTACCTATTTTAGTAATAATATTATTTTCATTTAATACATCAAGTTTAAATATTATGTTTGAAGGTTTCACATTAGATTGGTACAAAGAACTATTTACTAATGATTCATTACTAGAGGCATTAAAAAACACCTTGCTTGTTGCCTTTATTAGTACACTAGTATCAACAGTAATAGGTACATTATCAGCAATAGCACTAAATCAATATAATTTTCCTTTAAAAAAATTAGTTATGAGATGCTTATATGTACCAATAGTAATACCTGAAATAGTACTTGGAATAGCTTTGTTATCCACATATTCATTTTTTAAATTAAGCCTTGGTTTATGGACAATAATATTATCTCACATAGCTTTTTCAATACCATTTGTTGTAGTAAGTGTTAAATCATCACTAGATATGTTAGATAAGGATTTGTTTGATGCTGCAAGTGACTTAGGAGCGAGTAATTTAAAAACAATTTTCAATGTAATAATACCATCGATAAAAACTGGAATATCATCAGGTGCTCTTTTAGCATTAACACTTTCATTTGATGATGTAGTTATAAGTTATTTTACTTCAGGACCAGGAAGTAACACACTACCATTATATTTATATTCAATCATTAAGTCCGGAGTAAAACCAGATGTAAATGCTCTAGCAACATTAATGATTATACTTATATTGTTAATAATTAGTATTTATATATTAATTAATTATAAAAGGCAGGTGAAAAATAATCAATGAAAAAAGCTTTATTAGCTATACTAATGTTATTAACACTTACCGGTTGTCAGAAAAAAAATACAGAGGTTTTAAATGTACTAAACTGGTCATCATATATACCTGATGAAGTAATAAAAGATTTTGAAGAAGAGACAAACATAGAAGTTAATTATGGAACATATTCATCAAATGAAGAGTTATTAGCAAAAATTTCTGCAAGCAAAGAAGGAACATATGATGTAATATTTCCGAGCGACTATATGGTAGAATTAATGAAAGAAAAAGGCTATTTAGAAAAAATAGATAAAACAAAATTATCTAATTACATAAATTTAAAATCTGAATACTTAAATTTAGAATATGATCAAGGAAATAATTATTCACTACCATTTTTAGTAGCTTCAGTTTTTATAGCAAAAAATAAAAATAATATAATAGATGACATAAATTCATATAACGATTTACTAAATACAGAATACAAAAATAATATAGTTATGTTGGATGATCAAAGAATAGTAATAGGAATTGCTTTGTTAGCATTAGGTTATGATCCAAATGAAACAGATGAAAGCAAGCTGAAAGAAACAGAAGAATGGCTTCTAAAATTAAAACAAAATGTAAAAGCATTCGATAGTGATAGTCCCAAAATGTTATTAATATCTGAAGAGGTTGATATAGGTGTTATATGGAATGCAGAAATAGCAATCGCAATGAATCAAAATAAATCAATAGAAGTAATATATCCAAAAGAAGGAACTATGATAAGCATAGATAATTTTGCCATCTTAAAAGGAACTAAAAATCAGGAAAATGCATACAAATTTATTAATTATTTATTAAGAGAAGATGTTATGGCCAAAATAATAGAAGGTTATCCATATAAAAATGTAAATGCAAAAACTGATAATATTCTTCCAAGCAGTTATACATCAAATGTATCAGCTAATTTTCCAAAAAAAATATTAAAAAATAGTTATTTAGTTAAAAATATAGGAGAAAAAGTCAAGCTCTATGACCAAATTTGGGCAAATATTAAATAAATTATAAATTGTAATTAAAATTAAATAATGTTACAATTTATATATAATAGGAAAGGAGGGAGAAAATAATGGTTAGACACTACATTGACACACAGGATTTTACTAAAGAAGAAATGCTTAATTTAGTTGATTTAGGAATATTGATTAAGAAAACAATTAAATCAGGTGGACACTTAAATGTTTTGTATCAAAAAACTTTAGGAATGATTTTTGAACAAAAGTCTACTAGAACTCGTGTTTCTTTTGAAACAGCAATGACACAATTAGGTGGCCATGCTCAATATTTAGCGCCTGGTCAAATACAACTAGGTGGACACGAAAGTTTAAAGGATACATCAATTGTACTATCAAGATTAGTAGACATAATGATGGCTCGTGTTATAAGTCATAAAAATGTACAAGAATTAGCTAAATATGCAACCGTTCCAGTGTTAAATGGTATGAGTGATTATAATCATCCTACACAAGAACTAGGTGATATTACAACTATTTTTGAACATATGCCAAAAGGCAAAAAGTTTGAAGATCTAAAAATAGTTTTTGTAGGTGATGCTACACAAGTATGTGCATCATTGGGAATGATTACAACACATTTAGGTGGACACTTTGTACATTATGGACCTCAAGGATTTCAGTTAAAAGATGACATCAGAAAAATATGCAAAGAAAACTGCGAAAAATCTGGAGGCTCATTCTTAGTTACTGAAGATGAGGAATTAGCAATTAAAGATGCTGACTTTATTTATACAGATGTATGGTATGGTTTGTATGAAAGTGAATTACCTGAAGAGGAAAGAAAAAGAATTTTCTATCCTAAATACCAAGTAAATATGGACATGTTAAAAAAAGCAAGTCCTGAAGTAAAATTTATGCATTGCTTACCAGCTACAAGAGGTGAAGAAGTAACTGATGAAGTAATGGATTCAGAAAAGTATTCAATTTGCTTTGATGAAGCAGAAAATAGATTGACAGCTATGAGAGCATTACTAGTATATTTTATGGGTGTTGAAGAAGAAACACGTGAAAAATGTAATAAGCTTTTAAAGAAGTGAGGAATTATAAAATATGGAAAAGAAGAAGAAAAAATTTAAATTGGTTGATGCAATTTTAGCAACAATATGTATCACACTAGTTGCTGAAAGTGTAATGCCAACAGCTGCAATTGGAAATTCACAATATTTTTGGTGGATATTCTTAATTATTGCCTTTGTATTACCTTATGGACTTATTTGTTCAGAATTAGGTACAACATTTCCAAGTGAAGGTGGTATGTATGACTGGGTAAAAATGGCCTTTGGTAAAAAATGGGCTGGTAGAGTTGCATGGAACTATTGGATTAACTTTCCTTTATGGATTGCTTCACTTGCCGTTGCTGTAACAGACGTTATTGCAGGAGTATTTGAAGTTGAGTTAAATATATGGGCTCTACTAGCATTTCAATTAGGATATACATTATTAGTAACATTTTTAAGTACAAACAGAATTGGAGAAAACAAATGGTTAGTTAACATTGGTGCTTTCTTTAAAATATTATTTATGTTAGGCCTTGGTCTTTTAGGTATATATGTATACATAAAAACTGGAGAAAGTGCAAATCCGATACAAAGTGTTGCTGATTTATTCCCAAGTCTAGACTTGGTTGGAATAGGATTTATTTCAATCATTATATTTAATGTTTTAGGATTGGAAGTAGTTGCAACATTTGTTGATGATATGGAAAATCCTAAAAAAGAGATTCCAAAAGCTTTAATTATAGGTGGAGCATTAATGGCACTATTCTATATTTTACCAGCTACAGGAATCAATATAGCAATGCCAGTTGAAGATGCAGAAGCTGCAGGTTTAACTGAAAGTTTCGCAATTTTACTAACAAGTTTAGGAATGAATGCCGAGACTATTAGAATTATTGTTATTGCTGTAGGGCTTATGTTTATTTATACTATGATTGTTAATATTGCATCTTGGTCATTCGGAGTTCATAGTGTTGCTAAATATTCTGCAGATGACGGAGGTTTACCAGCAGTATTTAAAAAGACTAATAAAGAAGGTGTTGCAACCGGATCTGTATGGGTATGTGGTATTGTCGCAATAATATTAGTTATTGCTGGAGTACTATTATCAGTATATGGTAGTGAAGCAGCAAATAATTTATTCTGGACATTCTTTAGTCTAAGTTTAGTAACATTACTAATTAGTTATGTTCCATTATTCTTAGCTTATGCAAAATTAAGAAAAACAAATAAAACAAAAAGAGTGTTTACTGCTACAAAGAGTGACTTTTTAGCTAAAGTAATTACTTATGTACCATTTGTATTACTTGTATTAGGTATCATATTTACATTATTTGTAGATTTTACACCAGAATCTATTAAAGGTAATTTACCATTAATTGTAGGTGTAATTGTTTCGTTCATAATTGAAGAAATATTGGTTTCAAAAATTAAAGAAAATGAAAAATAGAAGAAAAAGACATCTGGTAATATGTCAAGATAAAAATTATGGAAGTTTTTAAATAATT
>CAVAJX010000101.1:0-16133 GCA_963589235.1 bacterium
CATTACTACAGACCGCCTTTATCATATAGTAATTGTAATAAAAATTTATTGCGAAGAAAATTTACTCTTTTTTACTGCAAATTATTTACTTTATTGACGTTTTTGTTTTTTTATTAACTTTGCTTGTACAACGACTCTTTCGCCATTATTATTTAAACAAGTTGATAAAGTTAGAAATTTATCAGATGTTGATACATCAGTAGTTTTATTAGTAGTATTTCTTTTTACCATGGTATCTAGCCAGGTTTGTTTATCATTTTCATTTTTGAAATCTGTTGTTATATAATAGGATTCACTTTTTACAGTATAAATTGAAAAAATTTGGAACATCATATTTTCTGTAGGAGTTGAAAGCCAAATTATATAATTGTCTTTATTCTCTTGCCAAGATTTTTTTAAAGCATTTTTTAATGAGCCAAAGACTGTTTTATCTAATCTTCCATGTCCATAAATTATAGTATTATCTGACAAATTGTTTATATTGTTTCGATAATCCATGAAGACCCAACCAGCATTGTTTTTACTTTTATCAAAAGCTCTTCCTAAGTAATATTCATTATTAGTTGTTTGTACGACTGGATAATTTATATTTGTTTCTGACATATGTATAAAAGCAACGGTATCTTTATTTTTTTCTTTTAAAGTAGTGAAATCTACATCATAAAAGGGTAAGCTTATATAATACCAGTAATCTGAAGTTTTATCATCTGGTGGATTTACTAGTTCACCTTCATCATTATTTGGTGTTAATGTTATTTCTTCATTTATTTCGTCAGTTATTTTTTTAATTTTTTTATTATCTTTGTCCCAGGAATAAATAATATATATTGATGAGGTAAGTAATCCTATAAAGAATATGAGAAATACACAAAATGACCAAGGTTTAAGTCTTAATTTCTTTTTCTTTTTAATTTGACGATATTCTTCTCTGGTAATACGAATTCTTTCTTGATTTTTATTATCGTCCATATTTTCACCTCGTATGTTGTAATTGTATCAAAATTATTTATTAATAACAAGTTAATCAATTTATGTTTTTTAAAAAAATAACTGGTAAATTTTTGTAAAATAATTTTTTAATTTATTACAAATAATAATAATGTAGATTGGTTTTAAGAGGTGAATTTTATGAAAATTAAAAACAAGCTACATTTTATATTATTAGCACTTCTTTTTTCTTTATTTATTGTACCCGTAAATGCTTTTGCTTATTCTAATTATGTTATTTCAGGTGGTAATACTATAGGTATTGAAGTTCAATCTAAAGGTGTATTAGTTGTTGGTTTCTACAAAATTGATGATAAATACGTAGCCCGTGATGCTGGATTTATGACAGGAGATATTATTTTAGAAGTTAATAATAATAAAGTTAATGATATTAACTCAATGATTAGTTTAATTGAAAAGACTAATGATAATAATATTTCCTTTAAAGTACTTAGAAATAGCAAGGAAAAGACTGTTACAATGGAACTTTTAAAAGATTCTAATGGTGTATTAAAAACTGGATTATACGTTAAAGATAAGATTAATGGTATTGGTACCTTAACTTATATTGATCCTGAAAGTAAAGTTTTTGGTGCTTTAGGACATGAAATAATAGAAAGTTCAACAGTGTCTAAATTCGAAATAAAGGACGGCAAGATATATGAAGGAACAGTTTCTGGGTTTGTTAAAAGTAGAAATGGTAAAGCAGGAGAGAAGAATGCTACTTATGATAAGAATGATGTGTATGGAGTTGTAACAGAAAATGAAATAGCTGGAATATTCGGTAAGTATTCAAAAGATATCTCAATGATGGATACAATAGAAGTAGGTAAGATTAATGATATAACAACAGGTGATGCGATAATTAGAACAGTTATAGATGGTAACAATGTAGAAGACTTTGACATTAATATTATTAATATAGATACTAAGAATAAAACTAAAAATATTTTGTTTGAAATTACTGATAAAAGGCTATTAGAGACTACTGGTGGTATAGTACAGGGAATGTCTGGTTCTCCAATTATTCAGAATAATAAAATTATAGGGGCAGTAAATTATGTAATAGTTAATGATACAACTAAGGGATATGGTATATTTATTACAACAATGTTAGAAGAAGGCGATAAATAAGAGACTAAAAGTCTCTTTTTTGGTTAATAATAGTACTGGTGATAATATGAATTTTAATGAAGCATTTATGGTTGTACCTAGAAGTTTAATTAGTTTAGTAGTACTTTTCTTTGTTACAAAGTTAATTGGTAAAAAGCAAGTTTCAGAACTTAGTTTATTTGATTATGTTATAGGTATTTCTATAGGTAATTTTACTGCTGAAATGACAATGAATTTTAATAATCAATATATAAATGGAATAGTTGCGATAGTTACTTTTGGCTTTGTTGCTTATTTAGTATCTGTTTTATCTATGAAGAGTATTTTTATTAGAAGAACTGTTGTTGGTGTACCTACTGTTATAATTGAAAATGGAAAAATACTTTTTAAATCATTAGATAAGGTAAAAATAGATATAAATGATTTATTAGAACAAGCTCGTAATGCGGGATATTTTGATCTAAGTGAGATAGCTTTTGCGATAATGGAAGTTAATGGTAAGATTAGTTTCTTAGTTAAGGATCAGTATAAAGAACCTACTAAGAAGGATTTAAAGATTAAACCTAGTAATGATAGTTTATGTGCTAATGTTATTATAGATTCTAAATTAATGATGAAGAATATTTCTAATACTGATAAAGATGTAGACTGGTTTAAACAACAATTAAAAGTATTAGGATATGCTGATTACAGTAACATTTTATTAGCAACTTATAAAGATGGTAAAATTACAGTATATAAAAAAGATAATTCTATGCCTAAGGATGTTTTAGAGTAATTTAGTCTTTTTTTTGATGGGAAATTATGCTACAATTGTTATCGTAAGGTGGTATAAAGATGTATATAGATTTAATAGTTTTAATCATTTTAATTTTAGTTGTAGTTATGTTTTTTAAAAGATTTTCATCATTTGTTTTCTTCATGGCTATAATTGATATATTACTTAGAATTTTAACTTTTATAAAGAATAATATTGGTTTACCTGATGTATCAGCTTTAATAGGTAAATATGTTCCAGAAAGTATATTTGATATTATTAATAAATATTCATCTGGCACAGTTAATTTGATACTTAAATGGGCATTTGTAATTATTATGATTATTTTCTTATCATATATAATTAAAATATTTATGAAGAAGAAAAAGATATAGTTAATACTAAAAACGACAGATAAGTCGTTTTTTTATTTGTATAGTTATATTGGTGATATAAATGAAAGTTTATTTAGACTTAGTATTTTTACTAAATTTCTTCTTTGATTTTTTATTACTATATGGAACTAGTAAGGTATTGAAGGAAAGAATTTCTATTAAGAGACTTATTTTAGGTAGTATAGTTGCTTCTTTATCGATATTTTTATTATTTATTAAACTTAACTCAGTAGAATTATTTTGTATTAAGGTTTTGATAAGTATTTTTATTATTCTTGTTACATTTGGTAAAGGTAATTTTATAAAAAACATTAGTTATTTTTATTTACTTAGTGTTATTTTAGGAGGATGTTTATATTTACTTAATGTTAGTTTTACTTATAAGAATCAAGGTATTTTATTTATAAATAATGGATTATCTATTAACTTTGTTTTGTTTTTAATAGTTAGTCCAATTATTATATTTTGTTATGTTAGGGAACATATTTTATATAAGAATACATATGGTAATATGTATGAAGTATTGATTTGTATTGGTAAAAGGAAATATAAATTAACGGGAATGATAGATACTGGTAATCAATTAAAAGATCCTTATAAGAATAGGAGTGTTATTTTAATAAATAATAATATTGATATTTTCTCTGATGAGTTTTTATATGTACCTTATAAGGCACTTAATACGACTGGCGTTATTAAGTGTTATAAAGTTTCTAAAGTTGTTATTGATAAGAAGGAGTTTAAGAATTGTTTAGTAGGTATTAGTAAGGATAGATTTAGTTTAAATAATGCTGACTGTATATTACCAAATATATTTAAGGAGGATTTGTAATGTTTATAATTAATTTACTTAAAAAGATATTTTATAAGGTTACTAGTATTTTTTATGTAGGAGCAACTGATATGCTTCCAGAACCTTTATCTAAGGAGATGGAAGATTATTATGTTAATTTAAAGGATGATGGTGATTTAAAGGCTAAGGATATTTTAATTGAACATAATTTAAGATTAGTTGTTTTTTTAGCTAAAAAGTATGAGAATACGGGTGTTGATTTAGAAGACTTAGTTAGTATTGGCACTATTGGATTAATTAAGGGTATTAATACTTTTAGTAAGGATAAGAATATAAAACTTGCTACTTATGCATCAAGATGTATTGATAATGAAATACTTATGTATCTTCGTAAGAATAAAAGAATTAAATCTGAGGTTAGTATTGATGCATCACTATCTTTTGATGGGGATGGAAATGAGTTGCATTTAGAAGATGTTTTAGGAACTGATCCAGATATAGTTACAAAAGGAATAGAAGAGGAAACGGAACGTAATTTAATGATTAATGAAGTTATGAGACTTAGACCAAGGGATAGAGATATTATGATATTACGTTATGGATTACTTGGTCATGATGAATTGACACAAAAAGAAGTGGCGGAAAAGTTAGGTATATCACAGTCTTATATTTCTAGAATTGAAAAAAAGGTTATTAAGAAACTCAAAATGCTTGTTAATTATAATTAGGTTAGCTATAATGTAATTAGGATGGAAGTGTATTTATTTTATGGCTAAATTATTTTTCAGATATGGAGCAATGAATTCTGGTAAGACAACAATATTATTACAGACAGCATATAATTATGAAGAAAGAGGTATGAAAGTATTAATATTTAAGCCTTCTATTGACTCTAAGGGTGAAGAATATATTGTTTCTAGAATTGGATTAAAAAGAAAAGTTGATTATTTAATACAAAAAGATGACAATGTATTTAAATATGTTGTTGAACATGATGATAAAGTTAAATGTATCTTGGTAGATGAAGCTCAGTTTTTGGAAAGAAAACAAGTTGATGAATTGATGCAAGTTGTTGTTAGACTTAATATACCAGTTATTTGTTATGGACTTAGAACAGATTTTAGAACAAATGGTTTTCCAGGAGCGACTAGATTACTTGAAATTGCTCATACAATAGAGGAAATGAAAACTATTTGTTCATGTGGCAGAAAAGCAATGTTTAATGGAAGAAAAATTAATGGTAAGTTTATATTTGATGGTGAACAAGTAGCAATAGATGGTAAAGATAAAGTTACTTATGAATCTTTATGTCCTAATTGTTATTATGATAAACTTATGAAATATAATAAATTAAAAGAACAGTTAAAAAATAAAGACGCTTAGTTTAAACGTCTTTTTCAATGTATGTTTCTTTGATTTTTTCTATGTTATAACTATTTAATTTATCAAGAAAAGTCATTGGCACTTTTACAATGTAGGTTATTTGTTCTTGATATGACTTTGATATTATTTCATAGTCTTTTAATAAATAATCTAAGTTTTTTTGCATATCATAATTAATGATAATTTTTACTTCTAGACCTTTTTCTAGTTCGACTATTTTAGAGTTTTTTATAGTTTCAGTTAAGGATTTAGTATAGGCTCTAACTAGTCCTCCAGCACCTAGTTTTATACCGCCAAAGTATCTAACTGTGATGGCTAGTATATTGGTAAGATTATTTTTTAATAAAACATTTAACATAGGAATACCGGCTGTACCAGCTGGTTCACCGTCATCACTTGATTTATTGATATTTTCAGTTACATAGGCGTAACAATAATGAGTGGCATCTGGATAAGTGACTTTTACTTTTTGAAGATGATCTTTTATTTCTTCTTCAGAATTTATTTTTATTAAAAGGATAATAAACCTGGAATTTTTAATTACTATTTCATTTGTTTGATTTTCTTTTATTGTTTTCATGAAATCACCTATAATTATTATAAGGTATTTTGTAGTTTATTGCTAGAAAATATGGTATAATTTAGAAAGAAGGAGGCTTTTTATGTTTAGAAAAAAAGATGAAAAAATAGATATTTCTAGTTTAAATGAAATACTTTCTTTTGGAAGAAAGCTTATTAAGATTTTATATATTGCGATGATGGTAGGGGCAATTTTACTAGGAATATATTTATTAAAAGAATTAAAAATATTGGTTTTTCTTAAAGATTTACTTATCGTTATATCGCCAGTATTCATTGGCTTGCTTATTGCTTGGTTATGTGATCCGATAGTTAAATTTTTACAGAGTAAGAAGATACCAAGATTTGCTGGATGTATTATTGTTTATTTATTTTTAATAGGTATTATTTTTATGTTTTTATATTTGTTTTTACCTACCTTGGTTAGACAAATAGGAGATTTTGCAGGGACTATTCCGGATATTTTGGCTGATTTAAAAGTGTTTGGAAATAAATTTTTCAATACATTCGCTACTGATGGTATTGATGTTAAAGCTATACAAGCACAAATATATTCAACAATTGAAAATTTTGCTTTGGGATTAACTACTAATTTACCTAATACTATTATTAACATTACTAAGACAATTATTTCTTCATCAGTTAATTTTGTTTTAGGTCTAATGATAGGTTTTTATATGTTGTTTGACTTTGATAAGATTAATAGTACTGTTCTTAGTCATATGCCATTGAAATGGAAAGATAATTATGTTGAATTAACAACAAGAATTAATACATCTTTAAGAAATTATGTTCAGGGAGTATTTTTAGTAATGTTTTTAGTATTTATTACGCAAAGTCTTGGTTTGACTTTAGCAGGTTTAGAAGCACCTTTATTATTCGCTGCTTTTTGTGCAGTAACAGATATTATTCCTTATTTTGGACCATATATTGGTGCAATACCAGCTATTTTAGTTGGCTTTACTATTTCTCCTAGTGTTGGAATCTTCTGTATTATTGCGATTGTTGTTGTTCAAGCATTGGAAAACAACTTTTATCAACCTTTAATCATGGGTCATACAATGCAACTACATCCAGTAAT
Organism: bacterium; assembly: GCA_963589235.1. Lineage (GTDB taxonomy): Bacteria > Bacillota_I > Bacilli_A > RF39 > UBA660 > CAG-877. The sequence goes on from CAVAJX010000101.1 coordinate 7,089, forward strand.
TATTATTATTAGTCTATTGATTTTCCAACATTTTTTTGGTATCATAGGAATGGTAGTAGCAACTCCGGTTGTTGCTTGCCTAAAAGTTATTTTTATGTTTATTGATGAAAAGATTCATTTTATGAATTTACTTAATAATGAAGAAGTTGAATAGGAAATGTTGATTAAGGATAAGTACTTAAATTTACCTTTAGAGAGCTATAAATGTTTTGGTGAAATTTAGCATTAATTTAAGGAAGCTACTTTAGGAGTTTTCTCGGGAGAACCGTTATTTAAAATTAAGACCAAAAATAGGATGGTACCGGGCAATTGTCCTCCTATTCTCTGGTCTTTTGTTTGTTTTAGGAGGATAATTTATGAAGATATTTGTCATTGGGGGTAAAGCTAGAACTGGTAAAAATACACTTGGTAATTATTTAATGGAAGAGGCTAAAAAATATGGATATAAGCCTTGTGTTATGCGCCTTACAGAGCCATTATATAGTTATGCGAGAAATTATTTTGACTGGAGTGAAAATACAGGAGAAAAGCCTAGAGAGTTTTTACAAAAAATGGGTATTGAAATTATTAAAGAAAAGTTACATAAAAACTATTTTTTAATAGATCGTTCTTGCGAAGATATTGAGATTCTTTCTAATTTCTTTGATGTTTTTATAATTACTGATGCTAGACTTATAATGGAATTTAGTGAATTAAAAAAGCGTTTTGATGATGTAGTTACTATAAAATTAGAAAGAGAAGATTATGATGATTTATTAGATGAAGAGGAAAGAAAACATATTACGGAAACAGAAATAGATGGTTATAAGAACTTTGATTATATTATTAAAAATACTTGTATTGATGAGTTAAGAAAAGAGGCTAATAGGATTATTAAAAATGAGGAGATGTAGATTATGAATAAGTTAATTGCGGTTGTTGGAATGGCTGGCTCTGGTAAGAGTATTGCGACTGATTATTTAGAAAAAAAAGGTTGGACTAAGATTTACTTTGGTGGTGTTATTTATGAAAATATGCGTAAAGAAGGTATTGAAATAACACCTGAATCTCAAAAGGAATATAGAGAAAATATTCGTAAAAAATATGGTATGGGTGCGGTTGCTTACCTTTTAAAAGATAAAATAGAGGAAGCCTATAAGGCGGGAGATACAGTACTTGATGGTTTATATTCTTGGGATGAATATGTAATTTTAAAAGAAAAATTTAAAGATGAATTAAAATTAGTATGTGTTTGTTGTGATAAAAGCATTAGATATGAACGCATTGGTAAGAGAATTGATAGACCATTTAATTTAGATGAAATTCAAGTTAGAGACTTGTCTGAAATTGAGAACTTAGCAAAGGGTGGACCTATTGCTTTTGCGGATTACTATATATTTAATAATGGTAATATTGAAGAATATGAAAAAAGACTTTTAGAGATACTTTCAGATATAGATAAACATTAAGGAGGTAGAAGTTTATGAAGTATATGAGTCATGATGATATAAGAAATACTTGGTATAGATTTTTTGAAGAAAAGGGACATAAGGTATTAGAAAGTGCTTCTTTGATACCTATTAATGATAATAGTCTTCTTTGGGTTAATGCCGGTGTTACACCATTAAAAAAATATTTTGATGGTTCTGTTGTACCTGAATGTAAGAGACTTGTTAGTATTCAAAAATGTATCCGTACTAATGATATTGAAAATGTTGGTGTTACTAAAAGACATCAAACATTCTTTGAAATGATGGGTAACTTTTCAATAGGAGATTATTTTAAAAATGAAGCAATTGAATATTCTTTTGAATTGTTAACTAGTCCTAAATATTTTGATATAGATAAAAATCTTTTGTATGTAACTATTTATACTGATGATAATGATGCTTATAATCGTTGGGTAGAAGTTGGTATGGATCCCAGTCATATTGTAAGAATTGAGGAGAATTTCTGGGAAATTGGTGAAGGACCTTGTGGCCCTGATTCAGAAATATTCTATGATCGTGGTGAAAAGTATGACAAAGATGGTACAGCTTTAGAAAAATTTAAATTAGATGAAGAACAAGAAAGATATGTTGAAATTTGGAATAATGTATTTAGTCAATTTAACTCTAAAGAAGGAGTAGATAGAAAAGATTATAAAGAACTTCCACATAAGAATATAGATACTGGTGCTGGTCTTGAAAGATGGTGTTGTATTTTTCAAAATGTAGATTCTACTTTTGATACAGATTTATTTAAACATATTATGCAACATATTGAAGAATTAACTGGTTCTATTTATACTGGTCAAAAGGAATATAAAATTATTGCTGATCATATAAGAGCAATTGTGTTTGCTTTAGCTGATGGAGCTTCTTTTGAAAATACGGGTAGAGGTTATGTTTTAAGAAGACTTCTTCGTCGTAGTGTTAGATATGGAAAGAACTTATTTATCGAGTGTCCTTTTATGTATAAACTTGTTTCTGATGTTGTATTTACGATGGAAAAAGCTTATCCATATTTAGTAGAAAAAAGAGCTGTTGTAGAGACTTTAGTTTTAGAAGAAGAAAAGTTATTCTTAAAGACTTTGGAAGCTGGAGAAAGACGTTTAAAAGAACTTGTTAAGAATTCTAATGATGGATATATTTCTGGAGAAGATGCTTTTAAATTGTATGATACATATGGTTTCCCATATGAACTTACTTTAGAGTATTTAAATGAACTTGGATATTCTTGTTCTAAAGAAGAGTTTGATAAATATATGAATATTCAAAAAGAAATGGCTAGAAAAAATAGTAAGAATAAGACTTCTATGGCTAGTCAAAAGAAAGTTTTATTAGATTTTACTGATAAGAGTCAATTTGTTTATGGAATTTATCGTTTAAAGACTTCTGTTTTAGCAATTTTTTCTAAAGATGAGATTATTAATGCAGTTGACCATGACTGTTATATAGCGCTTGATAGAACTTGTTTTTATGCAGAGTCTGGTGGACAGGTTGCTGATACTGGAATGTTACTTGGTAAGAACTTTAAAGCACGTGTACTTGATGTTTTTAAAGGCCCTAATGGACAACATATTCATAAAGTTAAGTTGCTTGATGGTGTTATTAAAATAGGGGATAATTGTGAAGCTGTTATTGATAAAGACAGACGTAAAAAAATAGAAGCTAATCATTCTTCTGTTCATATTTTACAATATGCTTTACAACAAGTTGTATCTTCTAGTATTAAGCAAGCTGGTAGTTATGTTGATGATGAGAAATTTAGATTTGACTTTACTTATTCTGGTAAGATTAGTGATGATAATATTTTAGAAGTTGAAGGTTTTGCGAGAAATGTTATTTCAAAGAACTTAATTGTTTCTACGGAGATTATGCCTCTTGATAAAGCAAAACAACTAGGAGCAATGGCTTTATTTAGTGAGAAATATTCGGATATTGTTAGGGTAGTTAAGATAGGAAAATCTATCGAATTATGTGGTGGTACTCATGTATCTAATACTAAGGATATTGAACATTTTACACTTTATTTATGTGAATCTAAGGGAAGTAATACTTATAGAATTGAAGGAGCTACTGGTACACGTAGTGAAATAGCTCTACTTACAGCGATTAAACCTTATAATGATGAAATTGTTAAGTTACTTGTTAAGGCTAGAAATATTTTAGATAAAGCTAATAATGAAGGTATAAAGTTAAAGTTCGATGTTGATATTGATAATACTAAACCTACATCATATAAAGATATTATGTTTAATAAAAATGAACTTGGATATGTTCAACAAGAAGTTAAGAGTTTAGAAAAGAAATACTTTAATTTAAGAGAACAAAAGGACTTATCTAATTTAGATATTTATAAGGAACATATTAAGAATTATAATGGTACTTTAGGTATTATTATGGAAGTTAATAATAAGGACGTTAACTTACTTAAATCAATAGCTGATAGTTTAATTGGTGTTTTAGGTACGGGATTTGTATTTTTCGCTAATGTCAAGGATGATGGTAGTGTTAATTATTTAGCTCGTAGTAATTGTTCTTTAAATGCTGGATTTGTTGTTAAAAACGTATCTGTTGCTTCTAATGGTAATGGTGGTGGTAGTCCTACTTTTGCTCAAGGTGGCGGAAAAGAAACTAGTAATCTTAAGAGTATTTTAGAAGAAGTAGGAGCAGCTTTAAATGAGTGTAAATAATTACTTAATTGAAGGTGAAGATTATGTTTCTGTTCAAAGTACTATTAAAGATGTCATTTTAAAAAATGATTTTAATGAAGTAGTTTCAGAATGTTATGATTTAGTTGATAATTCTTTAGAAAAAGCTTTGGAAGACTTAGATACTTATGGACTTTTTTCAGATAAGAAAATTGTTATAGTTAATAATGTTGATTTATTAAGTAAAGAGGAAAATAGTAAGGATTTGGATCATTTGTATAGATATTTGGATGATCCTAATCCTACTAATTTATTGTTTTTATGTAGTAAGAAGCTTAATTCTACTTTGAAAGTGACAAAGGAATTAAAGAAGAAATGTACTTATATTAAGGCAGAACTTGATAAAAATAAGTTTGCAAAAGAGTTACTGGCTGACTATAAAATTGATAATAAAGCACTTAATTTATTGTTTGAATATTGTCTTGATGATATTACTAAGTTGGAAAATGAAATTATAAAGTTAAAGACTTATAAGTGTAAGGAAAAGACTATTAATGAGAAAGATGTTTTAGATTTATGTGTTGCGAAGTTGGGTGATGCTAGTGAGTTAACATTTTCTTTTAGTAGATCTTTAGCAGAAAAGGATAAGAAGAGGGCTTTAGAAAAGTATAGAGAATTATTAAATTATAATATTGAACCTTTAAGTATTGTTGGTTTACTTGCTAGTCAAATAAGAATTATTTATCAAGTTAAATGTTTAAAGGATGAAGGTTTAAATAATAATGAAATCGCAACAAAGTTAGATGTAAAACCTTATCGCGTTACTAAGACTTTAGAATTAACTAATTATTATACTTTTAAAGAGTTACTTAATTTAATGATTAGTTTACAGAAAATAGATTTACAAATAAAAACTACTAGTGTGGATGCAAATTCATTAGTTGAACTTTTTATATTAAACATATAGATTTTAATTTATATGTTTTTTTCTTGGTATATTTTTCATTTTATTATATACTGTTTATAGTAGGTGGTGAGTTTTATGTCTTTTGATGATGTAGAAAAGGCAAGAATTAAGTATAGGAACAAGTTAATTGTAGCGATTATTGTTTCCTTGGTTATTATTGCTACGGCGGCAATATTAACTAATGTATTTGTTGATGGGGAGTCTGTGCCATTATTGTTCTTTGGCTCTATTGTTTTATTTGTGGTAGATGCTCTTATTGTATCTGGTGATAAGAAAAGATATACTTTGGCATTTAAAGAGTTCTTTGTAAAAAGTTCTTTGGACAAAGTATTTACGGATTTAAAGTATATGCCAGAGTCTGGAATTAGTCCTAATGTTATTAGGGATACTGGAATGATGTATATGGGTGATAGATATTCATCTGAGGACTTTGTTTCTGGAAAGTATAAAGATATTGGATTCTGTCAAGCTGATGTTCATATAGAAGAGGAGCATCAAAGTACAGATTCTGAAGGTCATACTACAACTTATTATGTAACTATTTTTAGAGGTAGATGGATGATATTTGATTTTAATAAGACTTTTAGAGCTAACGTTCAAGTGTGTCAAAAAGGTTTTGGAAATAATAAGGTTATTAATTCTATATTTTCTAAGAGTACTAGATATCAAAAAATACAGATGGAATCAACTGATTTTAATAAAAGATTTTTAGTGTATGCTCAAGATGCACATGATGCTTTTTATATTATTACGCCTCATATAATGGAAAAAATAGTTAAGTTATCTGGCAATAGTAAAGGTAAAATTTTATTATGCTTTATTAATAATCAGTTACATGTTGGCTTATATGATAATAAAGATTCATTTGAGCCTAGTAGTTGTTTTAGTACAATTGATACGGAAAGAGTTACACAAAATGTACTTTCAGATATTAATAAGATTACAATGTTTGTTGATGAGTTAGAGTTGGATAATGACTTATTTAAAAGTAAAAATGTAAATTAATGAGTATTATTTATTTCTTTTGGTTTTGATTTTATCTTTTTAATGATAAAATTGAGATAGATATAATAGTTGAAGGGAGGTGTAATTGATGGAAATATTAATAATTGCTGGCGTTATAGTACTACTTATTATCGTAATATGGTTTATTTCAGTTTCTAATGCTTTTAATAGAGATATTGTTAAAATTGATGAGGCTGATTCTGGTATAGATGTTGCGTTAACTAAGAGATATGATGTTTTAACTAAAATGATAGCTGTTTGTAAAGGATATGCTAAACATGAAAAGGAAACTATTACTGATACTATTAAATATAGAAAAGGTATGAGTATGGAAGAAAGAGTTGAAGCTAATAATAAAATGAATGAAACTCTTGGTAAAATCAATGTTTTAGCTGAAGCTTATCCAGATTTAAAAGCTAGTGAAAACTTTAAAACATTACAAACTGCTATTGCTGATGTTGAAGAACATTTACAAGCTGCTAGACGTTTATATAATGCAAATATATCTTCTTATAATCAAAGAGTAGTATCTTTCCCTTCTAGTATTATTGCTTCTTCAAAAGGACTTAGTAAAAGAGAATTCTTTGAAGCTGATACTGCTAAAAAGGAAGATGTTAAAATAGAGTTTTAAAAAAGATATTCTTAAATTTAGAATATCTTTTTTTGGTGTGCCGTGCATGGCATATATCTACTTGGTGAAAGTCCAACACACGCGTAGGTATCGACGAAGTGTTAGGGAAGCACAAAGTAGCAATAGCGATATTAAGTTTAAAGGAAGTGTGCAACAAAATCGAAGACTAACTGACAGAATCTTACTATGATGCTACATAAATGGATAAGATTGCAAGACAAACCAAAGTCCAAAAGATATCCGTAACTTTATGCAGTAAAGTAAGTAGCTAACCAAGGAAAGATATATATCTTTCCTTGGTAGGGCTTACAAACAGTTAAGGAGAACCTTATAAAAGATATTAGTCTATGAGCAAAATTAGACATGTTTGAGGAAATTAGGAATATCCCATCTTTGTAACAAGCGATATCAAAAAAAATTAAATAAAAGAGGTCCAGTTAATTTACTAAATCATTATATAAAAGTATCTATTATTACAAATTAAACCGCCGTATACCGAATGGTACATACGGCGGTGTTAAAGAGTAGTGTAAATGGTAAAATAAAATAAATTTATTGAAAATTTACTCCATTCGAATTTGTTGTCATTGTTCAATTTTCTACTTCGCGGATATAGTAACAGATATTCGCCATAATGGTTTAAATGGTAATATTATGAATCTAAAAAAAATTATTTAATTTTGGTTTTCTTTTTCATAAGTTTTATTGCTTTCATCCTTTTTTGTTTTACCTTTTTCTCTATCTAACAATTCACTTTCTTCTAATGAAATTTTTAGTAATTTGTCTTTATATTCTTGTAATCTTTTTTCAGTACTTGTTATTCGCTTTGTTAATACTACTAATTGATCAGTTCGGATACAAGTATTTTTGCTTAGACAATTTCTTTTGTAATCGATACCTGAAAAAGCTCTTTTATAATTTTCTATATCTTCTTGGCTTACTTTTTTTGCTATTTGATAAATTCCAATATATTTAATCATTTCATTTGTTCTTTCTTGAAAATTTCTCATATAATTTAAATATCCTAGCATAGCTGTTTTAAAAGTTGAATCTATTGGTCTATTTTGTTCTTTTTCTTTATTCCATAATTTATTAAATTCTATTAATAGTTCATCTGATGTTAGTTTTCTTTTTCCATATTTAGTTAACCAGGCGACAGAATCGGCTGGATATTTTTTTATTAAATCTTTTCTTTGAGTTGGATTATTTATTTTTTCTTTAAAATCTTCAAACATGCTTTCTTTATATTCTTCAAAATTAATATCTAGTTGGGATAAATTTATTTTTGAAACTTCTTTAAGTAGTCTTTTATATTCTTCTGCTGTATTTTTAAATTCTTCGTAACCTGATTCTGTCATTACTTTTTTTATGAATTTTGCATAATTTTTTATGGATTTAAAATTTGTTTTGTAAAATTGTATTAATTCTAATAATTCTTCCGGTATTTTCTTTGTAGTTTTACCTTTTATTCCTAATTCTGTTTCATATACAAAATTATATTTTTGTAAACAATAATTATTAACATTTCTATTTGTCATTCTTAAAATTCTTGCATAATTTTCAAATTCTTCTTCTGAATTTGGATTTGATTTAATTGTTAATATATCATTAATTGTTACACCAGTACATTGTGAAGAATTTATAGCATCTTGTATTTTTTTTCGACTATTATAGGCTGTTGTTGTAAAATCTTTTACTTTTTTTTCTTCTATTAATTGTTCCTTGATTGTTTCTTCTTTTTCTTCTTTTAATACTTCTAAATCATTGCTTAAACTTTTGATTCTTGCTTGTAATATCTCTTTTCTTGATTGTGTTATTTCATGTAGCTGAGTTATAATTTCTTCCTTTTGCTCTTCTATAATAGATAAAATACTTTCTTTTGTTATAGTGAAAAGAACTGGATTAGTGTCTAACAATTCTGGTATTTCAAGTATGTCTATATCATCTTTTTCTAAATTTTTATTATAAAAATATAAATAGAGTTTTTCATCTTTATTTTCTAGCCAAGTTGTTCCTTCGTGAGATTCATTTTCCTTATTTTTTATTTTAAATTTTGGATTTGATAATACTGTCCAGGCTAAACCAGTTTCTTTTGAAAGCCTTGATGTTACTTCTTTTAATAATTCTTCTGATTTTATTTTATGATTTGATAATGTTTCTATTATTTTAATTTTAGTTACTTCATCTGTATTTAGATAACTTTTTATAAATTCTTCTTCTTTAATACCTAAAATTTGGCATAGTAGTTCAATTGTTTTTTCATTCATTGATGTTTACTCCTCGTATAATAGTTTTTGTAAGTGATTTATTTTTAATATTTTACTTACA
>CAVAJX010000102.1:0-30598 GCA_963589235.1 bacterium
CTTCTATTTCTTTATTGGTTAAATTATATTTCATGAATTTTCTTAAATTTAAATTATCAATATTTGCCTTTGTGGAATCTTCATCCCATTTATGACTATAAAAAGTTGCGGCAAAAAATGGAGATATCATTAATAAAATTAACATTAATAAAAATGATGTTATTATAACTATTTCGTTTAATGTTGGATCATTAATTTTATATATTGTATTTCCAAATAATGAACCTACTCCAGAACCTAGTATAGCAATTATAAGTATATTATATTTTACATATGCATAATTCCAATATTTTTTACTTATAACTCCTAATATGTAATACATACAAGTAATTCCCATGGTTATAGTCAACCCTAAAGTGAAAGAGTATATTGATAAAACAATTTTTTTATCAGATAGAATTCCTAAAAACATTGAAAATATATATGATCCGAAGATTAAGTTCCATGTTAGACTATTACTCTTTTTAGCAAATTTATATATTATAAAGAGAATTAAACTACCAAGTAATCCGCCAATATTATAATATATTTCAATATTTTCAGGATAAAGGTCATTTACAATTAATAAAAGAGCACGACCTGTTCCACGGCAAAATATTAAAAATATACAATTTATAATTATTGATACATATAAAATCTTTTTTATTTTAGGTGCATTTTTTTCATATTTAAGTTCTTCTTCTTTATAATCATTTTCAGTCATTTTTTTACTTTGAAAAAATATTAAAATGAAGCTAACTAATAAAATTAAATAACTAATAAATTTATTTAAACCAAATGTACTTTCAACGATTGCATATGAAGATATAAAAATATTTGAAAATAGACATGAATATAATTTTTCAGTATTATTTAGAATATATATGAAAGCAGATAATGTTCCTACTGATATAAACGCTATACTTATAGAAATTAAAATAAATAAATATTTTCCAATAATAAAATTATTAAAAAATAAATATATTCCATATATTAGTAATAAAACTATTCCTGAAATACTTGCAAATTTTATATAATTTTTAAATTTATTAGGTTTTATTATAAATAATAAAAATGCTCCTAAAAATAACATTAAAATATTTATAGATACGATAATATTTTTATCAAATAATAATGAATCATCAAATTTATTAATCCACCAAGTAAAGAAGGTAATTAATATTGCATAAAAAATTGACCAGGTTAGCATGTATGGTATTTTATCTTTACGAATGTTTTTTATATTGGTTACATTTGAATTTATCATATTGCACCTCGTTTATTTTTCCTCAATTAATTATTTTAAAGTATTTGTTTTTCATTGTAAAGAAGTTTTTTTCAGAACAAAAGAACTAATTTATAGTCCTTTTGATTTTGTTATTTTTCTTAAATTGTCAATATTCTTTATGGAAGAAGCAAACTTAGTTATTTCTTCAGTTTTCATTTTTGTTGTTATGGTTATAGTACCTAGTTAATGATTTATTTATTCCGATAAACTTGCCATTGCTAATAATGTGTTTTCTGTCATTTCTAAGTTATTATATTTTTCACTAATTTTATTAATTACATTTTCTTAAAAAAGTCTCTTTTTTTAAATCCTGAAGTTAAGAATCTTACAAATGCTCTTCCGTTTGATAACCAAACAAATCTAGCATTATTTTTTGTATTATTTACAATTTTATCAACCATAAATTTTGCAATTGTTTCTGGATAATCTCCAAGTATATTATATATTTTTTTTGTTTTTTCATCTAATTCAATTTTTTCTCCATCACCCAGTGATGTTTGAATAAAATTAGTAATCATAATACCTGGTGTAATTTTACCAATTAGGACATTGGTGTTTTTCTTTTCCGCTTCAAAGGCTAAAGCTTCTGTAAAGTATGTTATAGCTCTTTTACTTGTTCCGTATAATGAAAGGCCTAATATTTTAGCATCATTACTACCATGTCCTTCTACATTGTAAATTTGTCCAAATCCTTGTTTAATCATTACTGGCATAATCAACTTAGAACATAATATTGTACCTTTTATATCAATATCAATTAAACGATCTATTGTTTTCTTATCGAGTTCCCAAAGAGCTACATTAGGCTGATTGACACCGGCATTATTAATCCATATATCAATCGTGGGAAATATTTCTAAAGTATCATTAATTAACTTGCTTATATCTTCTTCTTTGGTAATATCAGCTACAAATGATATTACTTTTCCTTGTCCATTTTCTTTACATTTACTTTTTAATTTCTTTGTAGCTTCTGCTACTGCATCTTCATTAACGTCACATACTACTAAGTTATATCCTTTATCACAGAAAAAATCTAGCATGGCATATCCGAATCCTCTTGCACTACCTGTAATTACAACTGTTTTCATAATCTATCCTCCTTATAAAATTATAACATAAAACTAGAAAAAGACCTAACTATTTTCTAGTTAGGTATCTTTTAAAAATTAACTTTAATTGTTCTTTCTTGGTATTCATGTCCTTTAACATATTTGATTGTTAATTCAGCACTATCACCTTCATTTTTATTATTTAATACTTTCTTCAAATCTTCTATTTTAGTTATTTCTTCACCATCTATTGCGGTAATTATATCACCTATTTCTAGATCGGTTTTATATGCACTTCCTGATTCTAATATCTTAGATACATAAAATCCTACTGGTAAATTATATCCTGAAAGATTTCCTGAATTTGTCATATATCCTTCTATACCCAGAGTGACACCATTACTATCATTTTTTCCATTCATTAAATCTTCTATTAAATCTTCCACATCAGATATTGGAATAGCAAAACCCATACCTTCTACACTTGCATTTGTAGTTGATGCTGATGATGAATATTTAGCTGTATTTATACCTACTAATTCCCCTTTACTATTAAGTAGTGCTCCTCCTGAATTGCCTCCGTTTATAGCAGCATCTATTTGAATCATTTCGATTGTGTATTCATCTGTTGTTACTTCTCTATTTAAAGCACTTACTACACCTGTTGTTACAGATTGACCATAACCTAAGGCATTACCTATCGCAATGATTCCATTTCCTACTTTTAAATCATCACTGCTACCAATGGTTGCTATTTTAATAGCTTCTAATGTATCTTTTTTCAAGTTACTTATATCAACTGATATAACAGCTATGTCTTTTCTTTCTGATGTTCCAACTATTTTAGCTTCAGTTGATTCTTCATCAATAAATTGTACTATTAATTCGCTTGAATCTTCTACTACATGATTATTTGTTAATATATATATTTTATCATCAGTTTCTTGTATAATTACACCTGAACCTGCTCCTTCTGTATATGTATCTTCACTGAAAAAACTTGGTCCAAAATTTCCTGAATTTACTATTGTCTTACTCGTTATAGCAACAATTGATGGCATAGCATTTTCTACTACTTCTGATACATCAGTAACATATACTCCAGATGAAGTATTAGATGATGTTTCAACGTGTTTTAATTCGATTTTTTCTTCTTTATCACTTGAAACATTTTTAATAAAATCAAAATTTAATTTACCAGTTCCATATAAACAGGCAACTACTAAAATAATAGTTAATAAAAAAGTTAATATAATATCTTTTTTATCATCTATAAACTTTTTTATAGATGTTGATTTTTTTCTGATTTTTTTCTTTGGTTTCTTTTCTTCTTCAAAAATTATTATTCTATCATCATTTTCTTTTTCTTCTTTTTCATCAATATTTTTTTCCATATTCATCTTCCTTTCTAACATTCTTTTACTTTTTTTAAGTCATATACTATATCAGCTGATTTGCAGACGTTTGCTGAATGAGTAACGATTATTACACATTTATTTTCTTTGTGAGCTAATTCTTTAAATGTCTTTAATATTTCATTTTCTGTTTGTTTATCCAAGTTACCTGTTGGTTCATCTGCTACTATCATTTTAGGATTATATGATAAACTTCTTGCGATTGCTACTCTTTGTTGTTCTCCACCTGAAAGTCTTAATACTTTTCTATTAGCATAACTTGATTTCAGCCCTACTTTTTCCATTAATTTAATGGCTTGTTCTTTTTTATTTTCATATTTTTGCCCTGATGCATCCATTGATAATATTATATTTTCTGATGCTGTCATATAAGGTAAAAGGTTATAACTTTGAAAAACTATTCCAATATCTTTACTACGATATTCATCTAAATTTATATCTTTTAGGTCTTTTCCATCGAAGATAATTTTTCCTTCTCTGCATCTTTCTAATCCAGTAATTAAAGATAATAATGTAGTTTTGCCTGTTCCAGATCTACCTCTTATGGCATATACTTTTCCAGCTTCAAAGTCATAACTTACATTTTTTAAAGCATATTCATCTTTTTCAGCATCTGCGTATCTATAGCTTGCTTTTTGTACACTTAATAAAACACTACTTTTACTCATGTATATCACGACCTTTCTTTCAATATTGTTAATGGTGAGAATCGTTGAATACTTATCATTGCTGAAGCACTACTTACTAATACTAATAGTATTCCTATTCCAAAGAGTTCTAGTAATACTTTAGCATTAACAATGGCATCTATTGTTTCATATGCTTGAACATTTGCTGTACCAGGCATGTTAGGCATTTCTTTGAAGTCACCCTTCATATTTCCACCAAAGTTTTGTTTCATATCTTCTTTTTGAGTAGTAGTACTTTTTATTTCATTTTCTAAAAGAGAATTACTTACACTCTTTGATAACATTGCTCCAAGTCCTGCTCCTAATGTTAAAGCTACTATCGCTATAATCATTAATTCAGATACAAATTGAAGTGTTAATTTTAGTTTACTAAATCCTATTGTTCTAAATACTCCTATTTCATATTTTCTTTCGCGAATATTAATAAGGTTTAATATAACTAATACTACTCCACCTATAACTAGTGTAATAATTAAGAAGGTTATAGCGAAACTTTTTACATTTTTCACTGACTGTAATCCTGATGTTGCTTGTTCTTCATTCGTTTCCACTACATAATTTTCATCTAATCCTTTTTCATAAAATTCTTCTTGAATTTTATCTTTATTTTTATAGGAATCTATAATAAATGTTGGACTTATATTAGCATTAATATTTTCGTTTTCGTTTGCAATATTTACTAAAGCATCCGCATTGGTAATAATTGTATTAGCAGATGATGAGAACATATCCATTTTATTTGATTGAGTATTTGTTGAATCTTCATTTTCTTTATATATACCTATTATTTCAAATTCATAAGTATTTTCATCTTCATCTTTAAGAGTTATTTTATTACCTAATTCTAGATTATTGTATTCAGCTAATTCTTCATTAATAAATACATAGTTTCCGGAAAAAGCTATATCCCAGGCATTATCTTTAATTTCACTCATTGTATAAGTTCCATTAATAAACTCACTCATTGCTTCTATCGTATTATAACCTGTAACGGTAAAATCTAAAGCACTATTATCTGGCATATCTTTGTTTTCTTTCATATCTGGCATATTATTTTTATCATCATTTGAAAGTTCTGCTTTTTCTATAGATGATCCAGATAAGGAAATGCTATAAGTATAATAATAACTTTTTATATGTTTACTTTTAGCAAAGTTTTTTATATCTTCTACTGTATAAGAATTTATATTATTAAACTTTTCTTTTGCTTCTTCTTTTGACTCTTCATTAGAAAAATCAAATTGTTCTTTCATATTGGATCTATCAAATGTTATTGTAAGTTCTTTATCATATGCACTTTTATATGAATTTATTAAATCTGTTGCTGTATTATTGATTGCTAAAACTATGGTACATGCACATGCTATTACTAATATAATTGATCCAATAAGAATGTTTCTTCCTTTATTTCTTGCAATTGATATATATGCATTTTTTAATATATACATTTTTTCCTCCTTTGTACATTTTAAATTTAACATATAAATCTTAAATAAAACTTAAAAGGAATCATTTATTTTTGATTCCATGTTACTTTGAATGTAGTTATTCCAGCTTCGGAATGAGCTGTTATATTACCATTATTTTTTGTTACTATATTTTTAGCAATAGCAAGTCCTAGACCATATCTATTACTATCTCTATTTCTGGAACTATCAGAGCGATAAAATCTTTCAAATATCTTTTCTTCTTCACCAGTAGGGATTGCATTACCAGTGTTTTCTACTTTTAAGACTATATCTTTTTTATTATTTTTAGATAAGAATATATTTACATATCCTTTTTTATCACAATGTTTTATAGCATTATCTATTAGAATAGACATTAATTCTTTTATTTGTTCTTCATTACATTTGTAATATATATTATCTTCTATATTATATGTTAATTTTATTTTCTTTTCATAAAATAGACTTTCAAATGTTAAAATACTATTTTCTATTATTTTAGATATATTTAAATTACTTAGAATAATATTATCTTGTTCTGTTTTGGATAATTCTAATAAATTTTTAACTAGATTTTCCATTCTTTCTGATTCGCTTTTCATATTGTCTACCCATTTTACATTTTTATCTTGATAATACATTTCAGCACTAGCAAGCATTACTGAAATAGGTGTTTTTAACTCGTGTGATGCATCAGCAATAAATTGCTTTTGTTTTTCAAAACTTTCTTTTACGGGTTTCATTATCCATTTAGTTAATTTTACTGTTGTGAATATTATTATTATTTCTGACATTATAATTAATATTATAGTTTTTAGTAAATAGGTTTTTAATGTTTCATTTGTTGTACTTATATCTATCAAATTAATTGTATTATTCCTTGTATATGAATATACATATTTATTAAAGATTAGATTGCTTATTGAAATATTACTTTTGCCATTCTTTATTATTTTTTTTGACTTTTTAATTACCTCATCAATATTAGAATCATTATTAGTATAATTAATTATTCCATAATAATTTCCCGATGAATCTAATATAATTGTATATACTTTGTATCCTAAATATATTTTATTATTATTTTTATCTGGTTCTATATGTGAATATGGTGTTTTATTTTGTTCAAACATATTCATTTGTACTAATATATTTTCTATTGTATCTTTTTGCATTTTGTAGTTTTGATAAAAGGCAAATGTAAATACATATAGTGTAAGTATTGTAAGTATTGAAAAAATTGTTATGAATATTTTGTTTCTAGTCTTCTTCATTGTATATCTCCAATTTATATCCTACATTTCTTATTGATTTTATTCTTATATTGGCATTAATTGATTTAAGTTTTTTTCTAATAAATGATATGTATACTTCAACTGTATTTATTTCACTTTCACTATCATAGCCCCAGATTTTATTAAAGATTTCTTCTTTTGAAATAATTATGTTTTTATTTTGAAGAAGCATTGTTAGAAGATTATATTCTTTACCTATTACATCTATATTTTCCTTGGTATCTTTATTAACTATTTTTAATTCATTACTATTTAGTTCAATATTTCCATAGGATAATTCTTTATTATTTTTAACTATTCTATTCAATAAAACATTTACTCTAGCAACTAATTCTTCTATATGAAATGGTTTTGTTAGATAGTCATCTGCTCCTTTAGTAAATCCTTCTAATTTATCATCTATACTTGACTTGGCTGTTAACATAATTACTTTGGAATCTATTTTATAATTTTTTAATTCTTTTAATATTTCAAATCCATTTAGACCTGGTAACATAACATCAAGTATTATAAGATTATAATTATTTGTTAAAGCTTCATCTAATCCTTTTTCACCGGTAGTTATTATTTTTACGTTATAATTTTCTTTACTTAGACGTATTGCGATTACGTCTGCTAATTTATATTCATCTTCAATAATTAATATTTTCATACTTCACCATCCAAAATATTTATTATCTATATTATTATATAAATTAAAGTTTAAAGCAACCTTAAATTTAAAAGAAAAAGTTGATTGTATCAACTTTAAGAGATTCTATATGGATCTGTTTTTGTACCTGTACCCGATGTATAGTTTGATGAACCTAATATACTAAATGTTACTCTAACCGGCAGACCATTATATACTAAGTTATAGCCTATTCCACCATTGGCATCTATTGTGGCAGCATATTGGCCGTTTCCTCCATTACCATGAGAAATTGTCCATTCTTTTAGTCCTAAATATAGCCAGTTATTTGCTTTAATAGATGAATTACTATAAGCGGCCATGTTTCTACCCCAGGAACCTGAAGAGGCACTTAGACCATATTCATAATTATATATGACGCCAAACTTTCCTGTAGAAGTTGTTTCGCCCGCTATTTCTTGTGTATAAACTGAAGATGCTGTATTAAGTATGGCATTAAAGTAATTTATTTCTGGATGATACCAAGTCGAGTCTACTATTTTGCTTTGCCAAGCAGATGAAAATTGATTAAGAAAATTGACGTTTAAGTTAGTTGTAAGTAATGGTCCATTCCAATCATTTGGTGATGAATTTCCATCTGAGTTGTTATAGGCATAAGTTGCGACATTGGTTTGACTTCCTAAATATGTAGAAACTGATGTACCTGCTGTTGTTCCGATATAAGCTCCATCTGTACCTAGCATTTCTGTTGTAGCATAGTCTGCTGTTATTAATTTTAGATTTCCATTTTCAACGCCAATTATTCTAAATAAATATTTGTCGGGACATGTAGTATCATCCGAACCAAAGCAAATATAATTATTAGGGTTTGTTCCTGTGTATCTATAACTTCCATCAGATATTCCATTAGCTAGACTTCCATCATGATGATATATAAAGTCATCACCTTCATCAGCAATAGTTTGAATTGTTTCAGCAATTGTTTTTTGATTTTGATATGGTGTAGGATCTACTGTGTTCTTTGATTCTATTGTATATGGAGAACTTGCTGTTCCATCGCCTTCATTATAGTATAAATTAGCTTTTAGATTTATAACTGGTCTATATCCATATTCACCCGTTACTACTCCACCTGTTATTTTACCTGATGCATCTACATACATAACGTTTGCTGATTTTGATAGTCCAAATAAGGCATAGACAAATTCATATGGTGTCATTGTCCAGAAAGCTTGTCCTGTATATAGATAATAATTTGTGTTATTAGTACTGTATCCTCCAGCGAAATATACTTCATCCATTGATAATAATGCAACTGGGTACGTTAATTTTTTTGTACCTGAAGAGGCAGCTGTTGTTGTTATATAACTTGAAGATGGGCACTCTAACGTTGGTGATGATTTGGATAAGCGAGTTTTTCCTGAGAATGTAGCTGCTGAATTGTTTGTATAATCACTATATGTACCAGAGGTTGTACTTATATCATTGCAGTAGCCGGCATTATAATCTAAATAATCAGAATATTTTGTAAGATTACTTTCATACCAAGTTTTAACAGCATCATATATTTTTGATTGAATTGTTAAACTTTCATAATATTTTACTAATAAATGGGCAGGTTTACTTGATAATAATACGTTAGCGTCGTTAAATTTATTTGTTCCTGGGGATGTTGCGGTTGAAGTGGCGTCTGCGGTTGTTCCTTGATATACTAATCGTATAGATCCATCACCATTTATTCTTACTATCCTCCAGTAAAAATTGGCAAAATAAACATAATTATTTTTGACATTTCCACGGAAATAATATGTAGTTCCATCATTGTCAGTAGTAGCGTACATTCCTTCATCTGTTGCTGAAGCCTGGGTAAGAGTTGGAGTTCCCTTGGCACTAATTGCATCTGTTCCACCATTATCTAACAATACTTTATCTTTTAAATATATATCTACTACTGGTGGAATGTATTCTTCAAAGACATATTTTAATTCTAATATATTGGTATATTCGGAATTAGCTGGCACTGATACTACTGGTAATACTTTAATGGTAAAATCTACTGATGTTCCTGGTTCTACTATATCTCCAACTGTCAAGCCATCTACTAAGTATGAAACATTATCTGTATTTGTGTTATTTAAAACAATAATATCTTTTAGTTCATATCTTTTATCTGAATAATTGGTAACCGTTGCTTGATAGTCAGCAACAGAAGTATCTGATGGTAGTGTTGTATAAGTTATTGTTGTATCTTTGGAGTAATTACAGTTATATGTTTCATAAGCATCATCTACTGTTCTTGATAGTTTGTTTCCAGTTATTCTTATGTCAGCAGCAATTCTTAGACTCATATCTCCTGATATATTTAATGAAGTATTTAGAGCTGAATAACCTACACTAATGGTTAATATAAATAATGCGAAAATCATAATTATTACATTTTTTTTTGAAAAAATTAATTTTACGTATTTCATTATTTTTCACCTCTTTATTTTATATTGTTTGACCATAGTTAATTGTAATATCAAGATTGGATACAGCTACGTCATTATTTGGTAATTCTTCAGCTGTTATATCGTCTTTATAAGTAAGTGTTAATATAAGTGATTTTGATGTTTCTTGATTTAAAATATCACCTACATTTAATGTTGTTCCATCTGAATAAGTAAGCGTATATGTTAAGTGTGAACACACGTTATTGGCATCGTTTACAGCATTATCACCTGTTCCTGTACAACTTGGCGTTGATATATCAAGTGAAGTTATTTTTGCTTTAAATGTTCCTTCATTAGCAACATCAAATGTATAAGAAACTGAGTCTCCCGGTGTTGTAAATTTTACGTTGTAGCCAGAAAGTGTTGTTCCTTTTTCGTTTATCTCTGGAGCTGTTATTTCTTCAGCCGTTCCAAGTAATGTTGCAGATGATAAATTTTTAAATTTAATTATCCAAGATGAATGATTGATAGTTGCCTCACCATTGATATTTAAGGCATCACTAAAAGAAGCATAACCTATAGTTATTGCTACTGTTGATACAATAAGAGCCACTATTAAAGCTATTTTATAGTTAATGCTTTTTCTTCTCCTCATAACCTGGTCTCCTTTATATTAATTACAACTTGAACTAGTACTTTGTCTATATATTACATTAATAGAAAGATTTGATATTGTTACATCTGCACTTGGTAATTCCTCGGCAGTTACTTCTTCACTATAGCTTAATAGTACACGGAATTGATCTGTTGCATTTTGTTTTAGTACTTTACCTGTTTCCACTTGATTTCCTGAAGTATCTGTTAAAGTATATGTTAAATGTTTACATACGTTGGCGGCATCATTAGTTGCATTAGTACCTGTACCAGTACATACTGGTGTTGGAATTTCAATACTTTCTATTTCAGCACAAAATGTACCTTTATTTTCAACGTCGACAATATAACCAGCAAAATCTCCAGGTGCCGTTAAACTTACACTATAATTTCCTATGGATGTTTTATTAGTATCTATTGATGGATGAGTTATTTCTGAGGCAAGTCCATTTAAATAAACAGTTGATACATTTGTAAAGACTACATTCCAACTAGAACTTTTAACGCTAGCTGATCCAGAGATTGTTAGACTTTCACTAAATGAAGCATATCCTATGGCGATTGCTGTTACTATTACTATTAATGTTCCAATTACTGTTATTTTTAAATTTTGATTTGATCCTCTTCTCATATTTTTCATTCTCCTCATATTATAATATAACATAAAATTAATAGCATGTCGATAATTACATCTTATTATTTAAAGAAAAAAAGACTTATTAAAGTCCTTATAACCAAACTCCAAAAATTATTCCGGCCATTGATAAGATTAGGCCAACTACCCAGAATAATTTTACAATATCAGTTTCTTGCCAACCTAGTTTTTCAAAATGATGATGTAATGGTGTCATTAGAAATACTTTTTTATGGAATACTTGTACCCAGAATGTTTGAATTATTACAGATAGTGTTTCTATTACAAAGACACTCGCAACTACTAATAAAGTTAATTCTCTATGAGTAAGTATCGCAATAGCACCCATGACTCCACCTAAAGCAAGAGAACCAGTATCACCCATGAATATTTTTGCTGGGTATGTGTTATATATTAAGAATCCTAATAAACTTCCTGCTAAAATCAAACTAAATATTCCGATGTCTTCAAATCCTACCATTAACGATATTAAACTGAAGGCAATAAACGCTATAGCTGATAGGCCTCCAGCTAGACCATCTAGTCCATCTGTTAAATTAACTGCGTTACTTGCCCCTACTAGAACAAAAAGAATAAATAAACCGTATAGCCAGCCCATTTCAATATCAATATGTAATGTTCCAACTACCCAGGACGTTTGTCCACCAGAACGCATATAAATATAGAAAAAGCCAATGGCAATTAAAACTTGCATAAATAATTTTTGATAAGTAGTTAATCCTTCATTATCGCCTTTTCTAATAGATAAAAAGTCATCAATAAATCCAATACAGGCATAACCTAAGAAAACTAATAAGACGATACCTAAATTAGATGTATAAGGAATCTTTCCTGTTAAGATTAAAGCTAAGGTCGCAACTACCGTTGGAATTATGAATATTAGTCCACCCATGGTAGGAGTACCCTCTTTTTTCCGATGAGTTTCTCCAACGAATATACTAATCTTTTGACCTACTCGTAGTTTTTTCAAACATGGAACTAGTATCAAACCTAGTACTGCCGATATTAAAAATCCGGCCATAACAGCAAAAACCGCTTTTGTTAATAGTAACATTTTTGTCACTCCATTTCTCTTGCAATATTATATCATATTCAAATTGTCAATATGAAAAAATAGACAATTGTAGACATAACTTTACAGTTAATTTATCTCTTCATATCTTTTTACTAATTTATTATTTTCTTTGCTTTCTTGTAAATTTTTTTCTTGTTCTTCTTTTAATTTTAATAAATCTTCATTTTTTTCTTTTAGTGAAGAATATATATTTTCTAAGTTAGATAAAAGTTCTTTTATTTCTTTTTCTTGTAAATATTCTTTATATGTAGTTTCTATTTCATTCATCATATTAAGTAATTCTTTTTCAGATCTATTTAATAAGTAAATACTTTTATTTATTTCTTTAAGACTATTTTCAATATCGTTAGTGTAATCTGTTACTTCATATGTTCTGTATCTTCTAGTGATTCTTCTTGGTCTTAAGGTGTTTCTAGCAAAATATAAATATCCAGCTGTTAGAGCAGCCATTTGTCTAGCACTTCTTGGTCCAGGGATTAATGACTGTATTAAGAATAAATCCATTATGTGTCTTGCTCGAACATTTAAATATCTAACTTGTGTTTGAACTCTTTCTTGAACGGTTACAGAATTAGCTATTTTTTCTCTTAACTCATTTATTATAGATTCTTGTTCTTCTTGGAACTTTAGTAATGACTGATTAAAAGCTTCATAGTCATTGTAGTTATCTTTTAAATTATTTAGAACTCCTTCATCTATTTTTAAATCTTCTTTTTTATCCATAAGTCTTAGATTAAGTAATTCTTTTTCTATTTCTAATTCTTTTATTTTTGCGGATATTAATATGTATAATGGTGAATCTTTTATTTCTTCTACTATTTCTTCTTTATTAAATGAAGAAATGTATTCTCTAGCTAAATCTTCTATATATGAATAGTCATAACTGGCTGTTCCTTCTAATAATATTTTACTTTGTAATTCTTCTAATTTTTTGATAAGTTCATTTAATTTATTTAATACCTCTTGTAATTGTTCAGTATTATATATGGTATTAATATTATCTGATATTACTTGATATTCAAAAACTAATTCTTTTAATTCTCTTCTTGTTTCTTTTAATTTTTCTTCATACTGATTAATTATTTCTTTATTTTTTATTTTTTCTAAGTCATCTGGAAGAGGTGTTTTTTGAATTGGAATTTCGTCTTGTGTAATTTCAAGGACTTCTACTTCTTTTTTCTTCTTTTTATTTTCGATTAATTTTTCAATATTTTGATATACTGGTTTTACTTTCTCATTGGAATTTTTAATTACTACTTCAATTATATTATTATGTGAATCGGTTGTAATAAATGAGATATTTTTATAATTTTCTTCTGATGATGTGTTAAACATTATTGGACTTTTACTTTCGATATGATTTTTGCCAGATAATGTTTTTAGGACGGTTCCTGTTACTATTATTGGTGTAACAGCTAGGACTGTTTTTAGTTGTTGTTTCTTTACTTCTTTTTCAAGTTTTTTAAAAGCCTCTTGTTCTTTAAATTTCTTTAATTTTTCTTCTTTACTCTTGGTAATGATTCTAGTTCTTCTACGATCATTCTTACCAGCTTTACCACCTATTGTTTCATTCATATTATCACCAGTTTCCTTAAATTAGTTTATCATAGATTTTTTAGATTGTTTATTTTATTTGCGAGAAAAAAATCATATTTACATATGACTTTTATAATAATAGTAATAATAGACCGAGTACTACTAAGAGTATTCCTAAAGCAAAGTATTTTGTCAAATCTTTTTGGTTTTGTTCAGTAGTTTTCTTTTTTTTAGATAATTTTTTGTCTAATTTTAAATATTTAATTAAAAACATAGTACCTACTGTTACTATTATAAAGGCTAGTATTTTTATAATTATCATTTTTAGCATTTTACTCAATCCTTTTATTAAATTGTACTATATTCTTGTATTTTTGCAAGTTATTTATTCATATTTAAATATTCTTTTATAACTTGAATAGTATCCTTTACAGGCATATCTCTTGTACAAGTTTCTAGAGAATCTTCTAATTTTTGAATCACTTCATCTTTATGAATGTATTCTAAATGGAAGTTACCATCTTTTTCATCATCAGTTAATTCTATTTGAGACATATCTGGAACTATTTCTGCTTTTATACAGAAGTATTTAGCAATGTATTCAGTATTGTCATTTTCTGTTGGATATCCTTTACATAGATGTCTTATAACTAAGAATGGCTCTCTTTCTTCAATTGGCAATGTTATACCAGCTTCTTCTTTTACTTCTCTAACTAGACATTCATCGTATGTTTCATCATCTTCTACATGACCACCAATTAAGAAATAGTTATGATGACTTAACACTACTAGGAATTCATCTTTCGGGTTCATAATTAATACTTTTGCCCTTCTCACTACTTTATTTATATCTTTTTCTTCTAATTTATCATAATTATATAATATTTCTTTCATATTATCAGATCCTTTCTTTTTTTATTTTAGTTAATGTTATGATTATATTTTTTAGTAGTGTTTAATAACCTTCCTTAATCTTTATTTTTAAATCTTTTGTAGTCTTCATAATTACCAGGTATTGTTTTTAGTTTATTATCTTCTATAAAAATTAATCTTGTTGCGAGTGTATTAATGAAGTAACGATCATGAGAAATAAATAGTAAGGTACCTTTATATTCTTGTAAAGCTGTTTCTAATATTTCTTTTGTTTCTATATCAATATGATTAGTTGGCTCATCTAGGATTAGAAAGTTAATGTCTTTTTGTATAAGACAAAATAATTTTAAACGTACTTTTTCGCCGCCTGATAAACTTTTAAGTCTTTTTAGAATGTTATCTTTAAAAAAGTAAAATTTATTTAGGGCTGAACGTAGATGTTGTTCTTCACCTATCCAGTATTCTTTTGCTTCTTGAAGTACAGTTTTATTATCATCTTCAAAAGATATCTCTTGCGGAATGTATCCTATTTTTAGATTAGAACCATGTCCTTCTTTATGTTCTAGAATGTATTTTACTAGGCTGGATTTACCAGAACCATTATGTCCTAATAAGCATACTTTTTCTTGATAATTAATATTTATATCAGCGTCTTTCAAGATTATTTTATTTGGATAAGATATATTAATAGATTTTAGACTTAGTGCCATTTTTCCAGATCTATTTGAAGAAAACTGTAAAGGAATAGCTTCTTTTTCGACTGGTTTTTCTAACTTTTCTAATCTATTAAGTCTCTTTCTGATATTTTCTGCTCTTTTAAAGAACATTTCATTTTTAGCGATATTACCATACTCTTCTAATCTTTTAATAGAGTCTTCCATGGCTTTTATTATTTTTTGTTGATCTTTATAATCTTTAAATTCTTTATTTATACGTTCTTCATTTTCTTTTAGATACTTAGTATAATTTCCATGAAAGATATTGATTCCAGCATTTTCTAAAAGAATAGTCTTTGTTGCGACTTGGTCTAGGAAGTATCTATCATGAGAAATCATTAGAATGCTTCCCTTGTAATTTTTTAGGTATTCTTCTAGCCAGTCTAAAGTATCGATATCTAAATGATTAGTTGGCTCATCTAGAAGTAAAATGTCAGGGGAAGATATTATTATTGAGGCAAAGTTAACGATAGTTTTTTCGCCACCGGATAAGCTATTAAACTTTCTAGGTAAAAGTTCTTTGTTGATTTTAAAGCCTTTAATTACCTTTTCAACTTTTGCATCTATTTCGTATCCGGACATATTAATGAATTCTGTTTGTAAATTTGTATATCTAACGATTAGTTTCACAACGTTTTCAAGTGTTGCGTTAGTTATTTTTTCTTCATATTCAGTTAATTTATCACGTAAGGCTATTAGGTCTTTTACACCTTCATATAAGACATCTTTAACGGTAATATTTTCTTCTTTATTATCGGCATTTTGTTTTAAGTAGCCTAGACGAGCATTTTTTCTTATGGAAACTGTTCCAGTATCTGATTTAATTGTGCCAGCAACTATATTTAGTAAACTTGTTTTTCCAGAGCCGTTTGCTCCGATTAAAGCAATTCTCTCATTTGTTTTTACTTCAAAACTTATATCTTTTAAAACTGGCCCGAAGCCGTAGTTTTTTGTTACTTTATTTATTCCTATTTCTATCATATTATCACATCCTTCAAAAAAATAAGAACTATACATCCGTATAGTCCTTTGTATACAGATGCAGGCACGACGAAAACTTCACACCTACATCTATTATTTTTTTATTTAGATGCTAGGTGTGATAAGTAATGTATACATGATGACATGATTACGATAAATATACATTTTATCACTCCTCCTTTTTTAATATTAGCATATTTTTTGAGGAATTGCAAATGTGAAGATGAATGGTTACTCTAACAGAAGTCTTACTGTTCCTCTATCTTCTAACTTTGTATTAGCCTCTGGTGACTGGGAGACTACTTTTTCACCGGTTCCTGAATATTCAACGGTAAAGTTAGAAAGAAGTTTTTTAGCGTCTTTTACGTTCTTACCTACAACATTTGGAACTTCATACATGATTTTATCAGTCCATTCTAAATCTTTTTCCATACCTTCTTTTTGTTCTTTTATATCTAAGGCATCAATTATATCTAGTAATATTCTTCTGGCAATAGGTGTTGTGGTATAACTTGATAAAAGAGCGGTATTTTTAGGATTATCTATCGCAAGATATAGAACTGCTTCTGGATCATTTGAAGGGACTACAGCCATGAATGACATAATATAATTACCTACTAAGTATCTACCATTTTGGACTTTTTGAGCTGTACCCGTTTTTCCACCAATACGATATCCTTCAATATAAGCAGCCTTTCCTCCACCTTTAGCAACAACACTTTCTAGAGCATGTCTCATTATAGTTGATGTTTCACTTGAAATTACTTTTCTAACTAGTGTTTTTGAAGTTTCTTTTATAACTGTATTGGTTTCTTTTTCTGCAATACTTTTTACGATATAGGGCTTATATAAATAGCCATTATTTACAACAGCTGATACGGCTGTTACTTGTTGGATAGGTGTTACACTGACTCCCTGACCGAAAGCAGTAGTTGAAAGTTCTACATTACCTACTTTATCTAATGGAAAGATAATACCTTGACCTTCTCCATTTAAGTCAACTCCAGTTTTTGTACCAAAGCCAAACTTTTCGATATAAGAAAACAATTTTTCTTTACCAAGCATTTGCCCTAATTTTACAAACCCTGGATTGCAGGAGTTTTGAAGTACTTGAAGAAAAGTTTGGTCACCGTGTCCTCCCGCTTTCCAGCATTTTAAAACAGAACCATCTACGTTGACACTACCAGAGTCATAAAAATGATCATTTTCAATATCAATTATTTTTTCTTCTACAGATGTTGCCATTGTAATTATTTTAAATGTAGAACCTGGTTCATATGAAGACCAAACTGGTAAGTTTCTACTAAGTACTTCTTGGGAATACTTTTGATAAGTATTAGGATCATAATCTGGACGGGAACCTATACCTAGTATTTCACCAGTTTTAGGATTCATAACTATTGCTAGAGCCATATCTGGTGAAAACATATCAACAATATTATTTAATTCTCTTTCTATGGACTTTTGAATATTTATATCAATAGTCAAATAAAGATTCATTCCATCTTGGGGCTCTACATATATATCTGATACATTTAATTTATTTCCTTTGGCATCGGAAAAGTACTTTATAGCACCGGACTTTCCCGTTAAGTATTTATCATATTGTAATTCTAATCCAGAAAGACCTTGATTATCTATACCAACATATCCTAATGAATGAGAAAGTAAGTTTCCATATGGATAATATCTTTTAGCTTCTTTTACTAGGTACACACCATCTAATTTTAAATTAGATATTTTTTCGGCTATATCATAAGATAATCTTCTTCCTTCTGGATGAACTCTTTCAATAGAAGTCTTTTTATAGACATGTTTTTTCATTTCCTCATAGGAAACATTTAATATTTCAGCTAATGACTTGGTAGCTTTATCTTTATCTTTAATTTGATTAGGTATTAAGACAAGTGATGTTGTTGTTAGATTGTCGGCTAGAACAACTCCATTACGATCAAGTATAAGTCCGCGATTTGCTTCTATTGGTAAGTCTCTACTCCATAAATCTGATGCATATTCATTTAACTTTTTGTAGTCAAATACTTGAATATAAAATACTCTTAAAATTATAAATACAAATAGTAGTAACATTATTAAAAATGCTATTTTTATACGTTCATCTATCTTTTTAAAAAACATAATTTCACCTATTGATATTTATGCACTTATAATAAAAAAAAGACTATGAGAAAGTAACTTATAATTCTCGATAGTCTAAATATTTATTCATCTTTTATGTCTAATATTACACCAGTTAAATATTCATTTTCTTGTAATGAACTTTTCTCGATATTGGAAAATCCTGATATAATTATTCCTATAAAAACGCCTGTAAATTAAATCATTCTTATTTTTTAATCTCAACACTTTAAATTAAAGTTTTTCATAATTTGGTTATATTATGATGATAAAAATGTGTATCAGAAATAAAATATATCATTTACATCACACTTCGGTTATTTATCTAATAGCCAATCAAGTACATTTATCTTTCTTATACCATTATAGTCTACTTCAGGGTCTATATCCATTGTTAGTATAAATTTTGGATAATGGTCATTTATAGATTCTAGGGCTGATAGTTCTCTTTCAAGTGTATTTTTATTTCTTACTGTATATGCAACCTGAAAATATTGTACTCCTTTTCTATTTTCTGCAACAAAATCTATCTCTTTATCACCAGATTTACCTATATATACTTTATATCCTCTTCTTACTAATTCAAGATAAACTATATTTTCTAAAATATGTCCTAAATCAATATATTTTCTTCCAAGTAAAACATATCTCATTGTAACATCAGTAGCATAATATTTTTCACCAGAGGTTAAATATTGTTTTCTTTTTATGTCATATCTGGATACTTTGTTAAAAATGAAACTTTCTACTAAGGAATCTAAATAGCTTTCTACCGTATGAACTGATATACTTCTACCATTTGAAGTTAATGTATCCGCTATCTTTTTTACTGATAATATGTTGCCAACACTGGAAAACATAAATTCAGAAATGCTTCTAAGCATACTAGTATCCGCTATTTTCTTTCTCGCCGCTATATCCTTGACTATTATAGTGTTATAAATACTATCCAAATATTTATCAACTTCATCTTGATTATCTAGTTTTAAAGCATAAGGCATAGAACTGTTATTTACATATTTCAAGTATAGTTTTTCATCTCCTTCTTGCTTATAGTAATTTGCATATTCTTTAAATGATAAAGGAAACATTTTCAATTCTATATATCGTCCAGATAAAAATGTAGCAAGTTCACCAGATAAAAGGTAGGCATTTGAACCAGTTATATATTCATCTACATTTTTCTTTATGTATAACCCGTCAACAGCTCTTTCAAATTGAGGAACAACTTGAACTTCATCTAAGAATACATAGTACATATCTTCATCTGTTATTTTATCATTAACATAGTTATACAGTTCCATATAATCACTAAAATTGTATTCAGGAGACTCAAGATTTAATGCTATTATATGATCATCCTTAATACCGGTTTGTTTCAAATAATTTATGAACAATTCAAACAAAGTTGACTTGCCACATCTTCTTATTCCAGTAACTACTTTTATTAAATCTTTGCCCTTCCATTTTTTTAATGCTTCTAAATATTCACTTCTTTCTATCATATTTCATCACCTGAATAAAGCATAACACAAAACAAAATAATTTGCAATACGTTGCAAATTATTTATATTTTTAGACTTTTTTTGCAGCGTTACTTTTAATTAATTTTGCTGATAAGACTTTAATCCATAAGTCTTCTACCGTTTCATTCATCTTTTATGTCTAATATTACACCAGTTAAATATTCATTTTCTTGTAATGAACTTTTCTCGATATTGGAAAATCCTGATATAATTATTCCTATAAAAACGCCTATGTGTTAAAAATGAAAAAAATAAGTACTCAAAGAAGAGCACTTATTTATAAGCTTTATTTATCTTATGATAATCTATTTTTAAGAACTAATGTTGTTCCAACAGTTCCAATTGCTATTAATGATAGAATTAAGAATAAGTTAACATCAGAAGTTTCTGGGTTTACTTCTTTTTTCTCTTGAACTTTTAAATATAGTGTTAAATCTTCATTAATTGGATCTTGGAATGTATATTCTTCAGTTAAATCTTCATCTAAATAGAAGCCAAGTACTTCTAAGTTTTCTGATTCTAATCCTTTATTGATTTCTTCAAGCATGGTATTATATTCATCCTTGCTAACTTCTGTTCCTTTTGGAACCTCCACGAATTCTGAATTTTCACCATAGACAAATGTTATTTTTACTGGGATTGCTACAACATAAGTACTATCATCATTTTCAAATACTTTGTATCCTCTTGGTATCATATCATCACTTGGTTTAGTAGAATAAGTTCCGCCTGCTGTTGTAACTGTAGCAGTATCATCAGAAGTTACTGTTCCATTAATTTCTCCACCTGTTACTTCAAGTATTCCTTTATTTATTGCATTTATATCACCGTTAATTTCGCCGCCTGATATTTCTACTTCTGGAGATACAGTTGTAGTATTACCATGAATTCGTACGCTGATATCACCATTTATTGTTCCAGCTTCTATAGAAGTTTCTGATTTGTATTGGTCATCCCAACTTAATGCAGATATAGCTACAGCTCCTTCTACAGCATTTAATTCTCCACCTTTAAGTGTAAAATCTCCCCAGTTTTGAACTGCACTTCCTTCAGCTGCTTTTGTGGATACTTTTCCTCCTTGAATACTCAATGTACCATTATCATCATTTTTTAATACGATAAAATTATTTTCAAATGTTCCATCTTTTACAAGCAATGTAGCTTCAAGGTTTCTTATTAGTGAACTAAACCCTGATGTATTAACAACTTTTCCGCCTTCAAATATTAAAACGGCATTTGTTCCATTGTTATCAATAACATACCAAGAGTTTCCTCCATTACCAGTACGAGTACCAGCTTCTTTAGAACGAGTAAATGTACTAGACATAACAGTTACTGTACCTTTATTTACTAATGCACCTTTTTGATGAGTTACATTATCAATTGTACCATTTCCTTTAATTGTTAATTTACCAGAGTTTGTAATAGTATGTCCGGTTTTATTTGTTAATGTATAAGTTCCGGTATCAAGTGTAATATCTTTTCCTGCTGCAATTGTAATATCTTCTGTGGTATTTGCTACTAAAGTAACTGTATCACCTGCGGATGCAGCATTGATAGCTTCTTGTAATGTAGCGTATCCTGTGTCACCTATTTTAGCAACAGAAGTACCAGCATTTACATTTGGAACAAGTAATGTAGTCGCCATTAACGCCATTACAAAAAATAATATCTTTTTCTTCATTTTCTCTCTCCTTTACAATATTTGAATAGGATCTCTATTCTTATCTCAAGTATACCATAAAGAAAAAAATAGTCAATCAAATTAGATTTTTTCCTATTATTTCTATTTTGTTTGACATTTTATTTTTTCATTCTTTTAAATGTAGTCATTACTAGTTCATTTATATTGATTTCTATATTTTTATTTACTTTATTAGAAATATAAATTAAATATTCAATATTACCATCTCCACCTTGTATGGGAGATGATGTTAATCCTTTTACAAAAAAATTCAAACTATTTATATATTTTATCATATCAATAATAATCTTTTTATGTATTTCTTTATTTAAAATTATTCCTTTATATTTTGTTGCAATGTCTTTTCCAGCTTCAAATTGTGGTTTTATTAGACAGATTATATCTATATTTATATTTTCTTGAGCAATTTTAGTAATTATTTGTTTTAATGATATGAAAGAAACATCACATGTCATGATATCTATATTCTTAAAATACTTTGAGTCAAGGCTTTTAAAATTAGTTTGTTCATGTAAATCTATCTTTTCATTACCTCTTAATGATTCATGTAAAAGATTAGTTCCAACATCAATTGCAATTATATTACTTGCTCCATGTTGTAAAGCACAGTCACAAAATCCACCTGTACTTGAGCCAATGTCCATTACTTTTAAATTTTTAAAGTCAATATTGAATTCTTTGATTGCTTTTTCTAATTTTAATCCTCCACGAGATACATATTTTAATTTATCATTTTCTAGTATTGTTAGAGAATCATTTTCTTCTACTAAGTAATTTGCCTTGGTTATGACTTTATCATTACATTTTACTAGGCTTGATTCAATTAGTTCTTGGGCTTTTGATCTTGATGGGACTAGTCCTCTATTTACTAGTTCTTTATCTATTCTATTTTTCATAATGCTTATTTCCTTTTTATTATCCTTTTAGGAATTTATTAATTAATTCTTTATTGTTATATATAGTTATAGCTTGAGGAATTATTTTAATTGTAAATTTATCATCAGTAATTATTTCGCCATCTATATTACATATAAGTTTTTTATCACATTTAAATTTAATCTTTGTAGCTTGACTTTTATGTACCTTTTTATGTCTTTCATGAAGACCTTTTTTTAATAGTCCAATTAATGATGGAAGACTTGGTTTACTTACTTTTTCTACATAGTAAACATCAAAATAGCCATCTGTTAGTTTAGCTTCTGGAGCTATTTTATAACCGCCACCATATACTTGTCCATTACAGATTGTAAGAATGGTACATTTGCTTTTTTTTATATCATTTTCATCAATTGACATCTCAATATTTTTAAACTTATATTTAAAGAAAGTATAAACTAGACTAGCATTATATATTTGGGAAGTAGGAATATTTTTCTTTTTCATAAGTGAGACATTATTCGCTACTTCGGCATCTATTCCGATACTAACGATATTTATAAAATATTTATCGTTAATTTTACCAATGTCAATATTAGGTAATTCATCATCTATTTTAGATAGCGTTTTATAAAAGTCATTACCGGATCCTGATGGAATTACAGCTAACATATTCTTGGTACCAACTATGCCATTTAATACTTCATTTAATGTACCATCTCCACCCACACTATAAATTATATTTTTAGATAGACGATACTTTTTAGCTATTTTGGTAGCTTCACCTGGATAGTTAGTATAATTTATTTCATAATCTAAGTTTTCTTTTTGACATACTTTTTCAATATTTTCGGCTACTTTTAGAGTTTTTCCTTTTCCAGAAATGGGATTTATTATAAATACATGCTTCATCATATCACCAGTCCAATTTTAAAATTATAAATTTATTTTTGCATTTTAAGTATATCACCTTTTATTTTTTCTGGTCAATTTTATTTAGTACAAAGAAAAAGATAAATGCCTTTAACTGACATTTACCTTTCTATTGTCGTAATTATTTATTAGCTAAACGATAAGTATCACGTACAATTACTATTTCTTCATCAGTTGGCTCTACATAAGCAGTAATTTTAGAATCTGCTGTTGTGATAGCTCCTGATTTTTGTTCTTTAAATTTAGCAATATTATTATTTGCTTCCTCATCTAAAACTATATTCATTGGTTTTTCTAGTTTTTTCATTATATCATGACGTAATTTAATATCATTTTCTCCAGCTCCAGCTGTAAATACAATAGCATCTACTTCACCATTTAATTCGAAATAGAATTGAGCGATATATTTAACAATTGAGTTTACAACCATGTCTAGAGCTAATTTAGCGTTTTCATCACCAGACTCTGCTAGTTCCTGAACATCACGGAAGTCGTTTTTACCACAGATACCAAGTAATCCAGATTTTTTATTTAATTCATTTGTTACTTCTTCTACTGTCTTTTTAGTTTCTTTGCATACATATTCAATTATTGATGGATCGATTGAACCAGATCTTGTTCCCATCATTAATCCATCTAATGGAGTTAGACCCATGGTAGTATCTAAACATTTTCCATCTTTTATACATGAAATTGAAGCACCTGATCCAATATGGCAGATGATTAAATTTACATCTTTTTTATTTAATTTTTCTTGCATTGTTTCAGTGATATATTTATGACTTGTTCCATGGAAACCATATTTTCTAACACCTAATTCTTTATACCAGGACATTGGTACTGCATACATATAAATATCTTTTGGCATAGTTTGATGGAATGCGGTATCGAATACAGCGACATTAACTACTCCTGGCATTTTTTCTTGCATAGCTTTAATACCAGCAATTTCTCCAGGATGATGAATTGGAACTAACTTTGTTAATTCTGTTACACGGTCTAATACTTCATCATCAATTACTACTGAATCAGAATAATATTCTCCAGCATGTACAACTCTATGTCCTACTCCTTTTATTTCACTAACATCTTCAATAACTTTATTATCAAGAAGTTCCTGCATCATTACTTCTACAGCTTCACTATGATTTTTTAAAGCTTTTTCATGTCTAATTTTTTCTCCATTTATTTTTAAAGTCCAGAAACAATCTGGTGCTCCGATCTTCTCTATATAACCATTGATTAATTCTTTTTCTTCTGGCATTGAATATAAAGAAAACTTTAATGATGAACTTCCACCATTAACAACTAAATATTTTTCATTTGTCATGTTTTTTCCTCCTAAATCTGTTTTTATTCTAACCCTTTTTTTAGGCTTTGTCAATTGAAGAAGAAAACAACATTATAAAGAAATAGAAGTCTATTTCTAGGCTCCTATTTGTTATTTACTTTTTGAAGATTCATTTACTTCAACGTTATTGTTTTCTTTATTGGCAATATATTCAGAAACCATATCTGTTACAGAATTTCCATATTTACCTGATTTTTCTTTTTGATTCATGTCCTTAGATACATTGTAAGCTAAAGCAACCGCAGCTGCTCCATCAACAAATAAAGTTGTTCTTAAATCACTAGGTAGTGAGTTAATTGCTTCTATGTGTTCAGCAGATAAAGCAGATAAGTTTTCTCCTATTTGAACTGATTCTACCATACCATCATTCATTTTAGCAATAGCTCCTGGATGGCTTGAAACAAATCCCATAGCTTCTTCTACTCCATGTAAATCGAATTGTGGATGTGATGAAGCGTATTCTCTTAGTGTTGGAAGATATGATTCATATAAATCAACTAAATTTTGTTGAGTATCATTAGCTACATCTTTTAACATATCCAATGTAGCTTCTCTTGAAGTAATTCCTGAACTGTATTGACTGGCAATATCATTAATTTTACTTTGTACGGAATCAGCCATGCTATTATATGCCTCATGAACGGCATCATCTGCAGCTCTATAGCTACTTGAACCAACTTCCCATGATGATTGATCTAAAGTTTGTCTTTCCATTGTATTAGTATGATTTATAATATTTCCTTCAGCTTGGGCTTTCATTCCTTCAACAAAACCATCGCCATTATCTGTTAGTTTTGTTCCTTGTTCATGTACATTATCAATAATTGCATCATTATTAGCATTAGCTTGTGTAACTTCCTCTTGATGATTCTTTAGTAATTCATCAGTCTGAGTGCCATGAACATTAATAGCACTAATTGTACTTATTACAGCACCTGTTGTTGCTACTGTAGTAAATAGATCTCTGATAAATGGATCATCACGATAATCTGATTTTACAATTACTGGTTCATAATATTTTGCACCAGATGATCTTGTTCCAAAAATACTTTGTTCAAATTCAGTATTGTTTGATAGTAATACTTCATTTTCAATAAAGGCATTCAAGGCACTTTCATCATCATTATTTCTAATAGCTGTCATTTCTTTTTGTTCTATTTCGGCTTGTTTTTTAGTTATTTCGGGATCTAAATTGCGTTCTTTTGCAAAACGCTTACCAACTATTGATAATTTCGTAGTAGCGGCTTTCATATCCTCTTCAAAACCATGTGCTCCTCCTGAAATCCATTGATTTGCTTCTTTATATTCTTCACGTAATTTATTAATCATTTCTGCTTTTCCAGCAAGAGCATTCTCACGTTTTTCAATTACTTCTTTTATTAGTTCTTTATCACCATCAGTGTTTATTTCACTTAGTATTTCATTACAATCATCAACAATCTTTTTAGCGTCAAATAATTCTTTATATTTTTCTTCCATTGAATTATTTAGTGATGTAACATTTTCCATTGCATATTGTTGCATTCTTTCATTTAAAAGAATATTTAATATGTCAGGATAACGTTCTTCTATAACTTTTGTACCACGATACTCATTCCAAATTACTTTTAAATCGGCTTCATCTAGATTAGAAATTCTTTCTTTTAAGGTTGCTACTGTTTTCTTTTCTTCAATTGAATATTTGATTCTATTGATTGCTTTTCTAATTAATTTTATTGGTACTTTTATAATTGCTGGTACTAAATGTACAATATTATATAAATAATTCCCAGATTTTAATTCTTCTTTAAATTCTTTTGAAACTTTAATATTAGATGCTTTATACTTTTTACCAGTTTTAGCTTCAATATTTAGTCCTTCGGTCAATTCATTTATAATTGTATAGAAACCTCTTGGTGATTGTTCTTGTTTTTCTGTTGTAGTTTCAGATTCTTGAGCAGGTACTAATGATTTATTATCTGGCATAGGTTTATATTCATTTTCAGGTTCCTGTACTGGAATTAGTGACTTATTTTCTGGTATTGGTGTGTTTTCTTCTTTTTCTCTTATTTGATTAGGGTCTATAGGGACGATTGGTACCAAGCCTTTTTCTGATACTGGAACAAGAGCTTTTTCAGTAGGCATTGTTTGATATTCATTGTTCTCTTCTACACTTTCTTCTTGTTGTCTTAAATTGTCTGTTGCCTCTTGAACTCTTCTAATCATTTCATTTGGACTCATTTCGCCAGCACGGACTTTATCTAATAATTCATTTTTTAATTTACTTAATGATTCGGAGTTGTTTTCTTCTAATGTAGTTTGTTCATTTTTATTTTCTTCGGTTTCAACTACAACTGGTGTAATTTCTTGTTTTCTTCTTTCTTGTTCAATAACTTCATTCAAATTATTTATTTCTGATTCTATTTCAGCAATTATTTCTCTACTTCTTTGAAGCCTTTCATTTTCTGCCTCTTTTGCACTTAAATAACGGCTATTTAATTCATCCAATTCTTCATTGTTTAATGGTCCACGTTCAACAATTTCATTTCTCTCATTTGTAAATATTGTTTGAAAATTATCCATTGAAGCTTGATAGGCGTTTCTAGCAACTCCCAAAGCTTCTTGCAATGTTCTTAGTCTTTCTTCATTACTAACTTGAGGAGCATTTTTTTCTGTTTGCTCATTGGTATTGGTAGTTTCTTCTACGACTTGTTCATTATTATCTCGATTAAGAAGTCCTTGTTGTAATTCGGCTGGTAGACTTTCCATAACAGAATTTAGTTCTTCCTCTTTTTCGGCTATTTCTTCTTCACTGCCAGGAGCTAGAGTTAGTTCTCTCATTAAATCACTTGCATGAGTATAATTTTCAATAGTTCTTCCTTCATTTATTATTTCTTCTGATTTTCTCTTAATAAAATTTTCTATTATAGCTAATTCTCGTCGATAGTTTCCTGTTGATAAACGACGTTCATTTTTCATTATAGTTGTTCTTTCATTAACTAAACGTTCTAGTTCTTGTTGGTCACTTTCAAATTTTTTAATAATTTTTCTTATTTCTGTATTCATTCTACCATACTCCTAACTATTACGACTTTCTTCATCTATTTGAGCTAACACTTCTTGTACCATATCTAATTCTTTTGGATCTGTTATGTCTTCTAACTTTCCATTACCCGAAATTAAATTATATCCTGATACATATATTCTTTTGCGACCATTTTTATCAATTGAATGATCTGTATATCCAAAATATGTTTTACCAGTATCTTCTGAATCAAATGTAAAAAGTATATCACACTCTATTTCTTTACCGTCTTTTAAAATTACTATTTTCTCCTCGTTTTCCAAGTATTCCATGTATTTTCAACTCCTCTATATTACTTGATTTTATTATATATTAGTCCATAATAAATGTCAATTTTATGATGCTACTTTTATTTCAATAGTCTTATTTTTTTCTATTGTTTTATTAGCTTTTATTATTAAGGTATATACATCTTCTTGTTTTTTTTTCTTTAGGCAGTTTATCAGTTATCTCATACTCTTCCAAGTCAGCAAGAAGATTTTTTTCATCTTTATTTTTGTATAATTTTAATTCTACATCGTTTTCTAAAGTATTAATTGATATTTTATATTCTATTTTTTGGGAATTTATCTTTTTGTCCTTATAATTTGTTATTTTAAAACTATAACTCTTTAGTCCTTTTTCTTTTAGATTTGAAATATCTACATTAAAGGTATTATTTACACTTTTTTCAATGATTGGCATAATCATATCAGCACTTTGTTTTTTATCATATTCTTTTTTCTTATTTATCGCTACAAACGTTAAAATTATTACTAATATTAATAGTGCAATAAAAGTTATTAATAATATTTTTTCATTTCCGGTATTTTTTTTTACGCCTTTTGTTTTTTTATTATCTATTTTCTTTGGCATATTTACACATCCTAACTATTTAATTTTGTGATGGCATCTAAAAAGATATTGTTTAATCGAGTTCTATCTTCATCTGATAATGTTTTTTCTATTATTGACGATGAAGTATCTTCATCTATTTTTACTTTGTTATTGACTTTGGTATTTATGTTTACATCAAAATTTAATGGTTCATTATTTACTTCTGTACGTATGGTTAACTGTTGCTCCTGGTTGTATGATTTACCTTCTTTTA
Organism: bacterium; assembly: GCA_963589235.1. Taxonomy (GTDB): domain Bacteria; phylum Bacillota_I; class Bacilli_A; order RF39; family UBA660; genus CAG-877. Next base: position 29,401 of record CAVAJX010000102.1, read on the forward strand.
AATTTAAGAGATTCATAATATAATTTATGGAGACTTCTTTGTTGTTATTTACAATACCTAAATCAAAAAGAATACCTGTTTTTGTTTTTTCAATACTTATAGTTCCTATTTTTTGATTTTCTGCATAAAGATTTATTTCTTTTGATTTTTCCTTACTGGTATATTCATATTTATATTTTTCATTATTGATTATGATTTCACCAATACCTTCGTTTTTGTTTTTATACTCATAAGTTACAGTGACATTTTCTTTAGTCTTACTGTTAGTGTATATTATTTCATATTTTTTTATTTTATAAGTATAATTTTCAACGTAGGTGTTTAGTATTAAGCTAGCTTTTTTTGGAAAAATATTAGTTTTAAAATCGGCTATTTCTTTATTGGTACTTAATATAATCTTGCGAGATCTATCATCATTTTTAATACTTTTTATAATGTTTTTCTTCATTATTGATACTTAGTTTTTCTTCCGTTATTTTATAATCACTTGGTTTTATATTGTTAGTAATATTTTCTATGATAAAGTTTGATAAGTATTTTGTATTATCAATTATGGATGTTTTTTCATCAATTGATTCAAAATAATTATCGTTTCCATTATTTACGTAAGTGTTTAGAAAGCCTGATACATAGTAATACTTGGTTGAGTTTTCAGTTAGACATTTTAGTTCTAAAAGATTTGCTCCTTGAAGATTACTTTGTAAATGAAGAAATCTTTTTTTATTTTGAGCATCATTTATACTGGTTATCTTAATATTTGTTTCATTTAGATTTCTAAATATGTTTCCTAAGTTAAGAGTTAGGTTTTCTTTTTTTGTTATGCTATTTTGTTCAGTTAGGTAGGTATTGTTTAGACTATTAGAAGTTATTTTTATATCAGCTTCTTTTTTGTAGTTATTTGATAGTCCCGTGTCAAATTCAAACATATCAACTACTTCTATAACGTTTTCAAAGATATTGCTTACGCTTTTTTTAAGAATTCGTTCTTTGTTGGCAATAAATTCAAAATAGAAACTGAGTGTTAATAATACTAGTGATAAAAGAAATGTAAATATTGGAAACTTATTTTTCTTTTTCATACTACCTACTCCTACTGTAAAATAGTATAACATAAAGTTTATTTTTCAACAATATTTTACTGTGTTTATGTTAATCCTTTTTTAAAATGTTACCATATCATTAGTTAAAATGTTACCAA
>CAVAJX010000103.1:0-4404 GCA_963589235.1 bacterium
CCTCTGGTCTTAAAGTGATTCTTCTACCAGACTTATCTTCAAAATCATAACTTTCTTTAGAAACAATATCTGTAGTTTCCCCAACACCTCTATGAAATAATTCTGTAGATTCAAATAATGGTGTTCTAATATAAGTATAATTATACTTCTCCATTAATGCATCAATAACACCATCAACATATTTCCATATCTTAGCCACACGCCCATAAATATCGTTACAGCCCTTTTGTCTTTGTATCATAAATTCCCTCCTAAAATAAAAAGATGCCACCTCCAAAGGATGAATTAAACATTCATGGTGCCACCTTATTTTATACTCTTAATACTTTATAACGAAGTAACCCGCTTCTTTTTTTGTGAGATGTCTTCAATTTCTAAATATAAGTATTTTCACCAGCCATACTCTCTCTAAAAATATTTATAAAATCTACTCTTTCCCAAGAAGATATACCTATTATAGCACACTTTTAAAAAAATGTTTCTTATTTTTTTAATAAATAAAAATCTAAAAAGTTAAATTCACAGAACATACTGCTGTTTTATATAATAATTAAATACTACCCTTTACTTTATCAAAACCTTTTTCTAAGTCTTCTTCAAAGAAATTATAAGTAGTTCTTAATAATAAGTAACAAGGAAGTGCCACGACTATACCAACCATTCCTGCTAAAGTTCCACCTACTGAAACAACCATAATAGTTATTAAAGGATTAACTCCATTTGTTTTGCCATACACTTTAGGAGATGTAAAGTATCCATCAATTTGAGGAAATATCAAGCAAATAATGATAGTCGCAATAACTAAAGGCTTAGAAACAACGCTTGCCATAATAATTGCAATTATATTAGTAATTAAACCTCCAAAATAAGGAATAACAGTAGTTAAACAGGCAAGAATACCAAGTATTAACCAGTTTGGATGCCCAATTATAAAAAACAAAAAACTATATTCAATTAACTGAATTAACATAAATATCCCTAGTCCTTTTAAATAATTACTAATTTCATTATCTAAACATTTAAAATACTTATATGTCTTTTTTCCAAAGGACAAAACTAAATTTCTAAACCAATGTCTAATCTTTCCCATATCTGCTAAAAAATAAATAAACCCTACAAAACCTACAATAAATTTACTAGCAAAATTAATAGATTTTGAAATAAAACCAATAGTAGTAGATGAAATCATACTACCAATATCTTTTAAAGCATCATTTAAATAATCAGTTATCTGTATTTCAAAATTACCAAGGTTAATATCAAACTTCAATCCAATATTTTCAATTACTTCACCAGTCATTTTTATTAATAATGATAATTGATCATAAAGCAAAGGTAAAACGATAGCAATAAGTCCTACTAATAAAAATAATATTAAAACAATAGTACTCGTAACTGCAAAACCTTTATGTAGTCCTTTCTTTTCTAGCCAGGAAATCAAAGGTGTAAGTGCATACGCAAAAACAAACGCTACAATAAATGGAGCCATTACTGAAATAATTTTCATTAAAACTCCCCACCAAACACCTATATTAGTAATTGCTATATAAAGTAAACCTAATAAAAATGTTAAATTAATAATTTTATAATTTAGCTTATTAGAAAACACACTATATCACCTCTCTAAAAGAATAGTTGTTGGTCCTATATTAGTAATACTAACTTCCATATCAGCACCAAAGATACCAGTTTCAACTTCAACATATTTTTCTAGTTCTTTGTTAAATAAGTTATATAACTCTACTGCTTCATCATTTTTCATAGCTTTAATATAACTAGGCCTATTCCCTTTTTCACAACTTGCATATAAAGTAAATTGTGATACTGATAAAATCTTACCAGAGTAATCTAAAATACTTTTATTCATAACTCCATTATCATCTGGAAAGATTCTAAGATTAACAACCTTTTTAGCTAAGTATTCAATTTTTCCAATATCATCGCCATCAGTAAATCCAACAAAAAGAACTAATCCATGATCAATTTTACCAACATCTTTATTAGAAACTTTAACACTAGCTTTACCAGTTCTTTGTACCAAAACTCTCATCGCATCACTCTTTCTACTTTATCTATATAATTAGCTTTATTAAGAGTCATAATAGCCTTATTTAATTGTTCAAGTCCAGTTACATAACAGCCAACCTCATATAAAATATTATCAACTCTACTAATTGTTTTTATCTCATCAACACTAATATTAAGCATTGAAATACTTTGCATCAAATCAAGCATATGATTATCACCAGTATTAGTATAAACAACCAAAGACGTATAATATCTCTTATTAGAATTAGATCCCCAGACAACTTCTAAAGTTCTATCTTCTAACATCTCCAAGTTATGACAATTAATTCTATGCACAGAAATACCATTACCCTTAGTAATATAACCAATGATTTCATCACCATAAACTGGATTACAACAATTAGCTAAATTAACTTTAACTTTATCTATTCCTGTAACAATAATATCAGCATCAGTATTACTAGAAGTAATCTTAATATTTTTAGGAGTAATAACCTCATCACTCTTATCAATAATATTAATAATAGCGTTTACTGGTACTCTACCATTACCAGCCATTAGATATATTTCATCTAAATCTAAACAATTAATTTCATCACATATCTTTTTAATATTCTCATCAGTGAAGAAACTAGCAAAGGCAAGTTTTCTTTTTCTCAATTCTTTTTCTATACTATCTTTTCCACGTTCAATATAAATTTCACGTTCATTTTTAGTAAAGAAACTTTTAATTTTATTTCTAGCCTGAGTAGTTTTAACCATGTTAATCCATTCTTTAGATGGATTTGAACTCTTATTTGTGTTGATCTTAACAATATCATTATTCTTAAGTTCATAGTCTAAAGGAACTATATTATTATTTACAATTGCTCCAACAGTAGTTTCTCCAACACGAGTATGTATTTTATAAGCAAAATCCAAAGGAGTAGCTCCTACTGGTAATTCAATAACATCACCTTTAGGTGTAAAACAATAAATATTATTATTTAATAATTCATCTTTTACACTATTAACAAATTCTTCACTACTCATCTTATCTCTTGATAAGTCTATTATTGATTTAAAGAATTGTAATTTTTGTTCTGTTTTATTTAAAATATCTGCTTTAACTGCCCCAGAACCTTCTTTATATGCCCAATGAGACGCTATACCATTTTCAGCAACCTCATCCATATCATAAGTCCTAATCTGAATTTCAAATAAATATCCATCAATTCCAAAAACTGTTGTATGTAATGACTGATACATATTAGGCTTAGGCATTGCAATGTAATCTTTAAATCTTTTAGGTAATGGTCTAAATTTAGAATGAATAATACCTAAAGCCAAGTAACATTCTTGTTCAGTATGTACTAAGATTCTTAACGCTAACAAATCATAGATATCACTAAACTTTTTACCCTTATCAAGTTTATTATAAATACTGTAAATACTCTTTGCTCTACCTTTAATTTCATGATTAATATGATGAGCATCTAATAATTCAGAAACTTCCTTCTGCATATCAAAAACAGTTTTATCACGTTCTAGTTTTGTCTTATTAAGTTTCTCTGCTATATCATAAAAAACATCTGGTTTTAAATAACGTAAAGACAAATCTTCTAACTCACTTTTAATTTTATGAATACCTAAATGATGCGCAATAGGAGCAAAAATATCTAAAGTTTCATGAGCCTTAGCTTTTTGCCTATCTTCAGGAAGTGCCCAAAGTGTTCTCATATTATGAAGACAGTCAGCTAATTTTATAATAATAACTCTAACATCTTCACTCATACCTACTATAATCTTCTTATAATAATCAATTAAATATTCATTTTCTGTAGAAAAATTAATTCTACTAAGTCTCGTAACACCTGTAACAAGTCTTGTTATGTTAACACCAAATTCATCTTCCATTTCTTCAACAGAACAATCACAATCCTCTAATACATCATGCATTAATCCAGCTGATATAGTCTCATAATCAGCATATATTTTAGCTAAGATTAAAGCTACATTCAATGGATGTATAATATATGATTCTCCAGATTTCCTAACTTGTCCAGAATGTTTCAAACGAGCAAACTCATAAGCGTTATTTATAACAGAAAGCTGTTGTTCATCATTAATATATGCACAAACAGCTTCTCTTACTTCTTCAAATGTAATTTTATCACTTTTTACTGACGTAGGAATCAACTCCTCTCTAACAGTTTACACCTTTTACCTTTTTTTCTTCAAATTCGTCTGTATATATTCTTTTTACTTTTTTAGGTTTACCTAAATTTTTCTTTTCCAATTTCATAAATAACGCTGTTGCTATAAATATAGATGAATAAGTTCCAGCTATAAGGCCAAATAACATAGCTAAATTAAATGTTAATATCTCTTTAGATC